>JBJKQC010000114.1:0-3217 GCA_046705745.1 Dehalococcoidia bacterium | reverse complement strand
TGTCCACCCTGGGCATCACGCTGGCCACCGACGCTTACGGGCCGGTGGCGGACAATGCCGGGGCCATCGCCGAGCAGGCGCATTTGGCGCCGGAGGTGCGAGAGCGCACGGACGCCTTGGACTCTCTGGGCAACACGACGGCCGCCACCGGCAAGGGCTTCGCCATCGGGTCGGCGGTCCTCACCGCCCTGGCGCTGATGGCGGCCTATTCCCAGGCCGTGGGTCTCACGAGCATTGACCTCCTCAATTCCAGAACGCTCGTGGGCCTGCTCATCGGCGCACTGATGCCCTTCGTATTCGCCGCCCTAACAATGGAGCCCGTGGGCCGCGCGGCCCAGGACATGGTGGAGGAGGTCCGTCGGCAGTTCCGCGAGATCCCAGGGCTGCGGGAAGGCAAGGAAGGCGTGCGCGCGGAATATGCCCGCTGCGTGGACATAAGCACTAAGGGCGCGCTCCGTGAGATGATCGTGCCCGGCCTTCTAGCCGTCATCGTCCCGATCGCCGTGGGCGTCATTCCGTTCCTTGGGGCGGAAGCAGTCGGCGGACTGCTCATAGGCGCCATCGCCGCAGGTGCGTTGTTGGCAATCAGCATGGCGAACAGCGGCGGCGCCTGGGACAACGCGAAGAAGTACATTGAGGCGGGCAACTACGGCGGCAAGGGCACCGAGGCCCACGCCGCGGGCGTGGTGGGCGATACGGTGGGCGACCCGTTCAAGGACACTTCCGGGCCTGCTATGAACATCCTCATCAAGCTCATGTCCATTGTGGCGCTCGTGTTCGGCAGCATCTTCGTGATGCCGCACTAGGTACGACACCGATCATTGCCTGCATCGAGGCCCGCCCGTGTTCAGAATGGGCGGGCCTCTGACTGTGTCTCAAAATCCCCTTTCCCGGCGGGAGAGGGCTAGGGTGAGGGGGAAATGCACGCCCTGGCCAGCGCTCGCTATTGCCAGAATCCTCGCCGGGGAAGAGACTTTCGAGACCGCCTGCTCTTTTGCCTACATCGCCTCACAAGGAGGGCATGCATGGACCTAGGACTAAAGAGAAAAGCCGCGCTGGTCACTGGTGGAAGCCGTGGCATCGGCAAGGAAATCGCGCGAGCGCTTGCGCGGGAAGGCGCGAGCGTCGCCATCTGCGCCCGCAATGAGCAAGAAGCCAAGGCCACGGCGACGGAGCTTTCCAAGGAGACAGGCGGAAAGGTGATGGCCTTCCGAGCTGACACAGGCAACACGGACGACATCGAGCGCCTCGTCGCGGGCGCGGCGTTGGCACTGGGCGGCATCGACATCCTTGTCAACAATGCCGCCCGCATCGGCGGCACCGGCGGCCCCGATACGCTGGCCGCCCTAAACGAGCCAATGGTCCAAGAGGACTTCAACGTGAAAGTGATGGGCTACCTGCGCATGGCCCATGAGGTAGTTCCCCACATGGAGCGCACGGGCTGGGGCCGCATCGTCAACATCGATGGGATGGCGGCGCGCCAGGCCGCAGGCATCAGCGGGGGCCTTCGCAACGCGGCCGTCGCCAACTTCAGCAAGGTCATGTCGGAGGAGCTCGGCCCCAAGGGCATCACCGTCAACGTCGTTCACCCAGCCACCACCGCCACAACCGACTGGCGGAGCCGGGTGGAAACGGCGGCCCAGCGCCAAAGCATCACGCCCGAGCAGGCAGAGGCGAGCATGGTCAAGAATGTCGCCATCCGGAGGCTCGTCACTGCCGAGGAGATAGCTTCTGTCGTCGTCTTCCTCTGCTCGGAGCAAGCCGGCTGCATCACGGGTGAGGCCATCTCCGCCTCAGGCGGCGCATCGCGGGCCGTGGACTATTAACGGCCAGGTCCTCTCGTCTATCGCCCTCGCATCGGCTTGGCCGCCCCAGTTTATGAACGGCTAACTGGCATTTGTTCGCCACGGCCTTCTCCAGTACCACCTGATAGAATGCTTCCGCCCAACGGCGAAGGAAGCCGCCAGAACGAGCACATGGAGTCCGCCATGGTCCTTAGCGACCGCACGATCAAAGAAGAAATGGCCAAGGGGCGCATCGTCATCTCGCCACTGGCCGAAGGCGCGGTCCAGCCGGCAAGCGTGGACCTGCACCTCGATCGGCGTATTCTCGTCTTCCGCAACAACCGCCTGCCTTACGTGGACATCCGGACCAACACCGACCGCCTGACCGAGATGGAGACCATGGGCGACAACGACCCATTCATGCTCCACCCCGGCGAGTTCGTCCTGGGCAGCACGCTGGAGCACGTCGAGGTGCCCGACGACTTGGTGGGACGCCTGGAAGGAAAGAGCTCTCTCGGCCGCATCGGGCTGCTCATTCACTCTACCGCAGGCTATGTGGACCCCGGCTGGAAGGGACACTTGACGCTGGAGCTCAGCAACGTCTCAAACCTGCCCATCACCCTCTACCACCGCATGAAGATCGGCCAGATCTCCTTCCTCAAGCTCACGACCCCTGCCGAGCACTTGTATGGCTCGGCCGAGCTAGGCAGCAAGTACCAGGGCCAGGAGGAACCGACGCCAAGCCGGATCCATCTAGACTACCCTGAAAAGAGCGACGGGCTCTCATAAACCAAGGCCGAAACACGCGGCGCCTTCTCCGAACGCTATACTGCTTTCGCTATGTCCCCCACCGACCCATACATGACCCGCGCCCTTGAGCTGGCCAGACGCGCCGTGGGCAGCGTCAGCCCCAATCCGCCGGTCGGAGCAGTGCTGGTGAAAGACGGCCACGTTGTCGGTGAGGGATGGACGCAGCCGCCCGGCGGGCCGCATGCGGAGATCATGGCGCTACGCCAAGCGGGCGAAGCGGCGCATGGCGCGACGCTCTACGTGACGTTGGAGCCATGCTCCCACCACGGCCGCACGCCACCCTGTACAGAGGCGCTAATAGCGGCGGGGATCGCCGAGGCCCACATCGCCGTCACCGACCCCAACCCGAAGGTCCACGGCCAAGGCGCGGATAGGCTGCGGGCCGCTGGTGTCCGGATCATGGTCGAGGAAGATGTAGTCAAGGCCGAGCGCCTCATCGAAGCCTTCGCCAAGCACATCACCACCGGATTGCCCTTCGTCACCGCCAAGTTCGCCATGAGTCTGGACGGCAAGATCGGCACCCGAACGGGAGATTCCCGGTGGATATCCAATGAGGCGTCCCGCCGCATCGCCCACCGCCTGCGCTCCGAGTCGGATGCAGTCATGGTCGGTATCCGCACCAC
>JBJKQC010000113.1:0-11951 GCA_046705745.1 Dehalococcoidia bacterium | reverse complement strand
GGACTTGGGACTGCAAGCGGCTGACGATCTGGTCTATGTTCACGTCAGCACGAGCGTCGAACTGATTGGATTGCTTGCCACGATGCCCGATAACCGTGATCTCCGCACCCACCAAGCTCGGGTCGATAGGGTGGTTCATCTGCACCGTGACCTGGTCGCCGTTGGAATCCTTGGCTATCAGGGTGTTGCCATTCACACTGATCACCGTCAGCACCAGGTGCTCGGTCTGCGGTTGGCCGGGTATGACCATGACCTCTAGCGCGGTCGTTGTGTTGCCGTTGCTCTCGGCCAGGACTGCCACCCGCGCACCAACGGTGACGTTATCGATGGTCGGGGTAGCTACACCCGGGTCTCTGTACTGGGTCTGGTCGTTGACCTGGATGTTCAGGTTGTCCCCCTGCGGAGTCTTGATCGTGAAGGAGTTGTTGCCCTTGGCCGTGACGTGGCCGAAATATCCGTGTTTGGCCTGAGTCGTCGAGGTCGGCGTGGCGTCCGGCGTTGAGGTTGCCGCCGGAGTGGGCGTCGGAGTTACCGTTTCGTCTCCAGTTGGCGTTGCCGTTGGGGTCGGCGTGGCCGTAGGAGTTGCCGTCGGCGTCGCCGTCTGGTCCACCGTAGGCGTCGCCGTAGGGGTTGCCGTCGGTGTCGCAGTGGGGGTCGGCGTAGTAGGAGTGGCTGCCAGCGCGGTGCCGGCTATGCCTAGCACCAGTGCGCTTGCCACTCCAACTGTTGCCACTTTCTTCAAGGATTGATGTACCAGTGCGCTCAACATGGTCTCGGATCCTCCTTTTGTTGCCGGGGCCGGCCTTGGCCTCGCCCCGTCCGTGCATCCAATAGGGATAACGCGCGAACGCCTAACTCGTCAGGACTAGGCCCGACGCCCTCAAGACTGCGGAATGTAAATGATCGGGACCTCCACCGACTGCTGGTCCCCCACGAAATCCGAGGCCACCACCTCGATCGAGTTCGTCCCCTGGCTGAGAGTCATCGTGGTGGAAAAGCTGCCGTCGGCCGCCACGTCCACCGTCTGACCGTTCACGGTCACCACGGCGTCTGGCGTGGCCTGGCCGCTCACCGTGACTTGGGCGGTACTCACCGTCGAGTCTTGCTGCGGCTGGAGGACATTCAGGAAGAACCCTTGCTGTATACCTGAGGCAGCGGTCGTTGTAAGTGTGGCGTCCCCTCCATTGGTGGGGATTGCCGTTGCCGTCGATGTGGGGCTCGCCCCAGCGCCAATCGCCGAGGTCGGAGTCGGTGCTGGCGAGCTGCACGCCGCCGTCGCGACTAATGCGATAACTATGGACAAACCAGACCACGCACGCATTCGTTTCTCCTAGGCGAAAGGGATGGCTATCGTATTCAAGAAACGGATGGCTCCGCTGCCTGTCAGGCCCGAGGGGGTTGAAAATTGGGTAGGATGAGGTATGGACCGATTCAATGGCCCTACCGCATAGTTGGCGAGTGAAGATGGGAAGGATCCAGGCATCGTGCGCACTGCTCTGGTAGCAAGAGCGACCGGCACCCGAGGCAACGACGCTTGTGGGGTGAAGATCGGGTCCCAGACAACGGCGGTCGCCGAGTTCGGAGAAAATCAACAGACCATACCCCGCGCACGCCGGACAGGCCCCGCTGTTACGGGAATCGGAAGGTCGGCGGCACGCATAGGCCCGGGACAGCGGGCTTGGACTGGTGCCCCGAGCTATTCAGCAAGCGGGAGTCGTTGGAGAGTGGGGCTCGTCTCTGACACTGAAGGCCGCCACGCTCTCGCTATCTAGTTCCGCCAGAAAAACCGCCTTCGCTTGACAGGTGTGGGCTCCACGGATTGCAGAGGGCGCCCGTCGACGGCTGCCGCCGGATTGGCGTACATCAATGCCTCGGCGCCAGCCTCGCCCACGAGCTCCCGCAGCCGCTCATACGTCCCCTCGGGCAGGGGCTGGCGGCTGCCCGAGGGACTGTGCATATCCGAGGCTACCACGTGGACGAGGCCCTGGCGCAGGAAGCGCTCCGCCCCCTCGCGCGGCCCCGGCCCCATCCCGCCCAGCAGGCTCATGGCCGTGATTTGGGTGTAGCAGCCCCGCTCCACGAACCGCTTCACCAGACTAGGCCGCTCTAGCAGCGGGAGGATACGCTCGATGTGCGCCAGTAGGGGTGTGTAGCCCGTCAGGGCGATGGCGAACAGCGCCTCCTCGGCGTAGGCTGCCCACTGGGTGTAGTCGAACTCGGTCAGCACACAATGCGAGCTCCCGAGCGGCCAGTACTCGACCGAGGCCAGCCGCTCGGCCGCCTCCGGCACTAGCCGTACCTCCATCCCCGGCAGCAACTCCAGCCCGAGGCCGTGCTCGCCGGCCAGCGCCTGGGCGCGCGCCAGCCGTTCCTCGAACACGGCCCGCCCGCCCGCGGCGGCCACGGCGTAGGAGTGCGGCGTGACCACGATGTGCGTCACTCCCCGCTCAGCGGATGCCCGCAGCATGGCCAGGGCCGTCTCGTCGTCGGACGCTCCGTCGTCTAGGCCAGGCAGCACGTGGGCATGGATGTCGTACAACGGCTTGCGAGGGCTTCCTTGAGTCATGGGGCCATTGTATCGGCTTCGAAGCGTTGCTCCCTTCCGGCCTCTCGCTGCCCGCTTGCCCTTTGTCAGCGACGAACGGCCCCCTTGGGCAGCCGCTCGCCATGCGATCGCTGCTCGTCACGGAGGTGCCAGTCGCATCGAATGGCGATCCAAGCCGACGGGCTTGAAGAGGACTTACGACGCCGCCAAGAACTCCGCCACGTAGGCATCAGCGGGCCGGTGCCGAAGCACCTCCAGCGGGCCTATCTGGAGGATGCGTCCGCCACGCATGATGGCGATGCGGTCGGCCAGGGCCTGCGCATCGCTGATGCTGTGCGTCACGAAAATGGTGGTGGAGTGCGTCTCGTTGTGCAGACGCCGGACCTCGTCCCGGATTTTCACCCGGTTGATGGGGTCCAGATTGGTGAGCGGCTCGTCCATCACGAACACCCGCGAGTCGGTCACCAGGGCGCGGGCCAGGGCTACCCGCTGCCGCTCGCCCCCGGAAAGCTCGTCGGGCTTGCGGTCGAAGAGTTGTGGACCCAGGCGGACCCGCGCGGCAACCTGCCGCACACGTCTGCCGATCTCCTCGTTGGCCCATTGCCGTATCTTGAGGGGAAAGCTGATGTTGGAGTAATCCCTATCGTCCAGCACCTTCAGGTGTGGCCACAGAGCTAGTCCCTGAAAGATGATCTGGACCCCTCGGTGGCCTGCCGGAACGTTGTTGGACCACTGCCCGCCGATGTAAATATCGCCTTCGTCGGGCTTCTCCAGCCCCGCAATCAGCCGCAGCAAGGTGGTCTTCCCGGAGCCCGACTCCCCGACGATGACCACGAATTCCTCGGGCGCCACGGTTAGCGAGACGTCGTGAACCGCGGGCGGGTCGCCCCGCCTGTAGCGCATTGTCACGTGATCGAGCCGGACTTCCATGGCGCCTCCTTGGCCCCGCTAGGGCACGCTCGCCATCTTCAGGTGCTTGGCGAAGAAAGTCAGCGTCTTTTCCCAGGCGTGCGTCGCGGCCTGGGGGCGGTAGCTGTCGCGCTCGTCGCAGAAAAACCCATGGCCCGCGTCGGTATATGAGTGGAAGGCGTGTTGGACGCCGTGGCGGGTCAGCGCATCATCCAGCTTGGCGACGTGGATGGGCGACGGATTGCGGTCTTTCTCGCCAAAGAAGCCCACCAGCGGGATCCGGATGTTGCTCACCTGGTCCAGCAGGGAAGGGGTCCCCGGCGGCGCATCGTCCGGCGGTACCATGTTGCCGCCATAGTAGATGACCCCGGCGGCCAGACCGTCCACCTTCTCCGCCGCCAGTAGCACCACGCGCCCGCCCATGCAGAAGCCCACGATGCCAATGGGCCCGCCAGTGTGGGGATTGGTTTGCAGATAGCGGACGGTAGCCTCCACGTCCATGGCGACGGACGCGTCTGAGAACCCCTTGCGGAGGGCATCCCGGAACTCTGCCAGCCGGTCGTAGGGAGCGGTGCGCAGGCGGCCGGCCCGGTGGAACAGGTCCGGTGCCGCGGCGACGTAGCCTTCGTTGGCCGCACGCTTGGCGACATCCATGATGTGCTGCGTCAGCCCAAAGGCCTCTTGGATCACGATAACGGCCGGGTACAGGCCGCCGCCATCGGGGCGATAGGTGGCCGTGGCCATGGGACCGTCCTGTGTCGGGATGTCCACCATCTCTTCCACGATGTCCATGGGCGCCTCTCCTCAGGGTTGTCGCAAGGGTTGTCGCACGGTTGTGTCGGCGACTTTGCAGCCTGGATTTTACGCCAATGTAGGCCCGGTTGGTTAGCCGTTCTCACGTGCCACATGGCCCCGCCCGCACGTTTTCCAGCCCGCGTGTCTACCTCCCGCGACAAGAACCAGTCACTGCGGCGTCCATGACGGGCAGTAGCACCTTGGAGTACCATAGGCCGTAGCCTGTGCCTTAGCTCGCCAGGCCAACCATTCTCGCATGCAGCGGTCAGGTTTATAGCGCGTGCCGAACCTGTTTTCTTGGATAATTGTCGCGGCATTGGCTGCCGTCGAGGCTGCCATTGTCGCTACGGCGCTGCGAATGCGCGTTCGGCTGGACCCCGCCCGGGGCGTTCTCGGTGCTCGGGGCGCCGAAGTCCTTTGGACGATCCTCCCCATTCTATTGCTCGCCGCGGTGGTGGTGCTGTCGTTCAAGGTTGTCGGGCAGGGTTGAACGGCCCCGCTTTGCTGGGGAGTTCATTGCGGTGGGCAGGAGCAAAGGTGCGTAGGCAGGCGGGATACATGACGACGATTACTGAATCAGCCATTCGACAGAGGCAAGAGCTGCGGCGCGTCGGCTGGGTCGCGTTGATCGCAGCGGCGTTGACGGTGGGCCTCATTACCTTTGGTGACTTCGTGCGTGCGTCCGGATCGGGTCTAGGATGCCCAGACTGGCCGCTTTGCCATAGCGAAGTAGTGCCCGCGCTGCAAGGCCACACGGTTGTCGAATGGGGGCACCGGCTGTTCGCAAGCGTCGTGGTCATTTTCACCGTGGCGGGAACATTGCTCGCTTACCGCGAGCGCAAGTTCGACCCGACGCTGGCCAAGATCATGTACGCTTCGCTGGGGATTATCCTGTTCCAAGCGGTCCTTGGCGGCATTACGGTGTTGACGGGCCTAGATGCGATAGCAGGGTTTGCGCACTTGCTGACCGCCATGTTGACCTTGGCGCTGCTTACAGCCGGAGCAGTCCGGGGCTTGGGCGTCCGGCCTAGCACGTCGCCAGGATTCCGGGTTGCTACGGGGCTGCTCCTGCTGAATATCTTCATCATCGTGGTAGGCGGTCTGATCGACTGGCATGACTTCGGAAATGCGTGCCCCCACGTTCCATTTTGTGAGGGCAGCACGATGACGGCCACGGTGCTCCACGACATGCACCGTAGCGCCGCCGGTTTGTTGGTCTTCGCGCTCATCGCGAATGCGATATGGATGTCTCGCCACCGCGGCACGGCACTTGCTACTGGCCTCAATCACGCTGCTGCATTGTTCGCAGTGGGCCAGATATTCGTCGGCGTGCTGGCCGTGGTCGACACGTGGCCTGAGGGGTTGACCATACTCCACGTCGGGTTCGCCACACTTATTTGGTGGGCCATCCTCGCCCAGTGGCTCCTTGCTTATCGGATCCGGAAGACTTGATGCTTGCGCTGGCGATGCCTTCACTGGCCCGGCAACTGATCGCGCTCTCAAAGCCGCGCATTGTCCTGTTGCTGGTGCTGACGGGCGTCTGCGGTGTCTGGAAGGCTTCCGAGGGCCTACCGGACCCGCTCATGGTGGGGGTCGTGGCCTTCGCGGGGGCGCTGGCGGCGGCAGGCTCCAATGCCATTAATCAGGGACTGGACGCCGATATCGACGAAATCATGCGGCGGACCCGGAGAAGGCCGGTGCCGAGCCACCAGATGCGGCCGGACGCGGCCGTTGCGATTGGTATCGCATCGATCATCGCGGCCGTCGCCATCATGTGGGTGGGGACCAATGCGCTGGCGGCCCTGCTCACCCTGGCGGCAGCCGGCACGTACGTGTTCGTGTACACCATCGCCCTCAAACGGCGGTCGTGGAACAACATTGTCATAGGTGGTGCGGCCGGTGCCTTCCCACCGCTCATCGGCTCGGTCGCCGTCACCGGCAGGATCGATGCGGTCGGCCTGTATATGTTCGCCTTGATCTTCTTCTGGACGCCGCCTCACTTTTGGACGCTCTCGGTTCTGCTGCGCGACGACTATACCGCCGCGAAAGTGCCGATGCTTTCCACGGTTGCCAGCCAGAAGGAGACGGCGGTCCAGGTACTGCTGTACATCGTGCTCCTGACGGTCATGGCTTGGCTGCCCCTTGTCGCCGGATATGGCGGCCTCACCTTTGCCCTGGTGGCCACGCTGCTTGGGCTGCAATGGCTATGGAAGAGCCTCCCCTTATTGGGAGATGCCACGTACCATCAAACGCTCTCCGCGTATAAATACTCCCTCCTTTACCTGGCCGTGGTCTTCATCGTTCTCGCCATCGAGCCTTCGCTCCCCTGGTATTGACACAGCAGATATCTACCTGCGGAACGGCCTGGCGTTGGAGTACGGCACGGGCCTTGCTCTTGACGGACGTCCTGGATCCCTTCCCTGTTGCCTGGCTACTGAATGTCAGCCTGTGGTCGGCGTCGGTCGGGATCATGGACATGGGGCTGGCATGGCAACGGCGCACGGCGGCGATAGCCCTCGCGTCAAGCGTTTAGCACCCAAGCGGTTAGCGTCTTGACAAAGTTGTTTGTGGGCGCTTAAATGCGCCCCAACCTCCTGCAGGCACCACTGCGTACGAGTAGGGTGTCGGAATTCGTCCCTATTCCGGTCTGTTTGCAAACAACTGCAAAGGAAGGGATCATGCCCAAGAACGCTTCGAGGCTCCTGGCAGCACTCGTCCTCTTCACCCTTGTACAATTGCTAGCTGCCTGTGGAGGCGAACAAGCAACCCAACAGACCCCCACGCCTACCTCGACCGCGGTCCCGCCAGCCACCTCGCCATCGGGTACTACGGCGACTCCCGCCACGAATCAGCAGCAGGCGGCAGCTTATTTTGAAGGGAAGACCATAACCATTGAAGTCGGCTACAGCCCAGGAGGTGGTCAGGACACGAACGCCCGGACTGCCGCTAAATACCTGGGCAAGCACATCCCTGGCAACCCCGACGTCGTGGTCGAGAACCGTACGGGAGCAGATGGTCTGATCGCGGCGCAGTACACCATGAGCCAGCCGGCTGACGGCCTCACTATGGTCTTGGTCAACAATGTCTTGCCGCAGAAGGCCGCTCTAGGCGGCCAGCCTCTTCCTGGCTTCGACGTCTTTCATGCCGCAGTCCTCGGAAACGTGGCAGCCAACGATCGCCCATATGACAACTATATGGTCTGTGTAAGGAGCGATATTGCCACCGACTGGCAGCAGACGCTTGCCGCCGCGCAGCAACTGGGTCGGCCGCTCAAGGCGGGAGTATTCCGTGCAGGTTCTTGGGGCGCCATACTCCCGCAATACTTCAACATGCCGCTCAAGCCAGTGGCTGGCTACACAGGGACGTCCACGATATTGCAGGCCATGGATCAAAAAGAGCTAGAAGTGCTGGTAGATGGGTGCGACATCGAACAGATCAACAGGCTACATCCTGACTGGCTGAAGAAGCCCAGCCCCATTACGCCTGTGTTGAATGAGTACGGCGGTGACCTATCGTCCCTCAAGTCGACGTTTGATGCTGCCGGCTGGTCGATTCCGCCAACCATCGACCAAGTGATGAACTTGACGGACTTCCAGAAGCAATTGCTCCAGGCAGCCCAGGACGCCAGCAACATCCCCACGCACGAATGGATGATTAGAGGTGACACCCCCGCATGGATCATCCAGGTGGAGCGTGACGCCCTTAAAGGCGTTACCGAAGACCCTGGTTTTGTCGCCGACATGCAAAAAATCGAGCGGAAGGCAGGTTACACGACTCCCCAGCAGTACGAGCAGTACTACCAGAGCTTGCAGAGCTACTCCGGCCAGTTGAAGGATGCCATGAAGGTCTTTGCGGGACTAACCGGGCAATAGGCAAAGACACACCAGATGCGAGGGAGACGGGGGGAGCAGGCTGACCTACAGTTCTCCCGTTGGGCGTATTAGCGGGGAGCGATGGACTTCTTCCACGCAATCAGCCTCGGCTTCCACGACCTGGCTTCGCCCATGGTCCTTTTGGCGGTGCTCGGGGGGACGCTGGTTGGGCTGGCAAGTGGGGCCCTGCCAGGCGTTACCCTGCCGGGCCTCGTCGTGCTCTTGAGCGTCGCCTCGACGATGCCGCCTCCTATTGCCATCGGCTTGGCAATGGGTATGGGGGCGCCTGTGATGTCAAGCGACTCTTTGCCGGCCATCCTCTTAGGCGTACCAGGAAGCGTTGCGTCCCAGGCAACGATCATGGACGGCTACCCCATGGCACGCCAGGGCAAGGCAGGCCAGGCGTTGAGCGCCGCCTATTTCGCTTCCTTTATCGGAGCAATCATCGGCATAGTGATTCTCGTTGTCATCATGCCCGTGGCCCGGATCGTGGTGAATCTCTTTGCTGCCCCGGAGTTCCTCGTCATGGGGTTGATGGGGATCGTCGTTGTGGCAGTAGTGAGCAGCGGCGCCATGCTGAAGGGACTCGCGGCGGGGGCAGCCGGGCTGGCATTGGCCTCAATCGGCATCGATCCCGACCTGGGTTACCCGCGGTTTGCCCCCCAAGCCATGCCCTACCTCTACAACGGCCTGGACCTGGTCACCGTCATCATCGGCATCTTTGCGCTGCCCGAAGTCATGGGCTTGATCATTGAAAACAAGTCCGTCGCTCGCAATGTGAGCCAACAGGCACTCTGGCGCAACATCAATGCAGGCCGGCGGGAGGGCGTCCGCGCAGTCCTGCGGAACAAGTTCCTCGTGGTCCGTTCGGTCGCATTCGGCGTGGTCGGGGGCATTATGCCGGGGATGGGACAATCGGTGCTTGATTGGCTGGTCTACGCCTTGGCTCGGAGCACTGAGAAGGGAGCGAACCGGACCTTCGGGACAGGTGACGTTAGAGGCGTGATTGCGCCCGAATCAGCCAACAATGCCACCAACGCGGCGCAGCTCATTCCGACCTTGGCCCTAGGCATCCCGGTCCATGCCTATCAGGCCCTGTACCTCAGCCTCTTTATCATCTTGGGCTTGCAGCCCGGTCCAAGGCTGATCAACGACCACATGGACCTGATCATCTTCATAGCCTTTGCGCTCGCCATATCCAGCGTCCTCACCACGGCTGCTCTCCTTTTCATGAGCAAGTTCATCGCGCGTATCGCCTTTGTTCGTGCTGCAGTCCTCGCCCCTTTAGTCCTGGTATTCCTCGTGCTTGCGGCATATACGTCCAAGAACAACTTCTTCGACCTGTGGTTGCTCGCGATCACGGGGACTGTGGGCTGGCACATGAAACGCTACGCGTGGCCCAGGCCGCCGCTGATCATAGGCTTCGTGCTGGGGCCCATCCTCGAGCGATACCTGAATATCGCCCTGAACACCTACACGGTCCCGCAGATGCTCATGCGTCCGGGTGTGCTGCTCATTCTTGCGGGGGCCTTCCTCGTGGCCATCTATGCAGCGCGGTTCACCAGCAAAGGCCAGAGCGCGGCGCGAGTGCTCAGCGCTGAAGCACAAGCAGACGGTGCCCAAGGAGACGAGGCTGTACGCCGCGTGGAAACAAACCAGGGGATGTCGTAACCTTGGCGAAGGG
Source organism: Dehalococcoidia bacterium (assembly GCA_046705745.1). Classification (GTDB taxonomy): domain Bacteria; phylum Chloroflexota; class Dehalococcoidia; order Lucifugimonadales; family Australimonadaceae; genus JBJKQC01. The sequence continues at coordinate 2,146 of JBJKQC010000113.1, read as the reverse complement.
GTCGTGCAGCGCAAAGCAGCCAGAAGCCCGGCATTAGAGAGAGGTTGATGATCCGCCAAATGCGCAAACTTCGGAGTATTTTGAACGCCGACGTGCTCTTCCGTCTGGTCTTGGGTGCCGCATTCGCCTACATGATCGTCGGCGGATGGGGCATGCCGCGGTCCAGCTTCGGCCGACCCGGTCTATACCCGATATTCGTCGGCATCTTCGGCCTTGCCATCTGGATTGTGCTTCACTTGCAAGCGGCCCTGCGCGCCATGTTGAAGAATCGTAAGACGGGAGCTGCGGGCAGGATTTACGACATTGCTTATGAGTTGGGTGACATTCCTGCGGAGGTCATTCGGCGTCGCACGGTCCAGGCGTTTCTCATGCTTGTGGGCCTCATCGTGGCGATCTGGCTCGTCAACTTTCAGATAGCTATTCCCTTGTTCTTGCTCTTCTATCTCCGGGTGGTGGGCAAGACCAATTGGTGGGTAGCCGTGGGGTCCATGCTTGCGCTGGAAGTCCTTATCGTGGTGCTGTTCGGTGATGTTGCCCACGTGGCTTGGCCGCAGAGCCTGCTGGAACGAGAGGCAGGCATCTCATTTCAGCACCTACTGGGAGACCCGATCAGACGGATTCTGCCCCTGTGATCACAAACGAGGCGCTGCATCCAGTAATGCTCTTGGAATGGAGGCGAGGCTTGTCGGCACAGCAATATGATTACCGGCGATTCTCACTCGCCGAGCGAGACCGTCGTTGGAGCGCCGTGCGCAAGCTGATGGAGCGTGATGGCCTTGCCGTAATCGTCGCGCCCCCGAACAACGGTAATTCGACGACTGGCAGGCCGACGCCCGCTACCTGTCGCACTGCGGCGGTGGTGCCGACGCTAGCATCGGTTGCGTCTTCCCACTGGTTGACGACGTCACGGTTGTAGCTACCTCCGCTGTGCGCTGGAACGAGAAGGTCCAGGACTGGGTGAAGGATGTGCGCGACGTCAATCGCATGTATGGCAAGGCGATGGCAGAGCGGCTAGCCGAGCTGGATGTAGACGGCAAACGCATCGGCGTCATCGGCCTGGGCGGCGGCACGCGGACGCCCGAGGGGCTGATCTGGCACGGCCACTACGAAGCCATCCACAATGTCGTGCCGAACGCTGAGTTGGTGGACGCGACTCTATTGCTCCAGGAGGTCCGCTGCGTCAAGAGCCCAGAGGAGATCGACGCGCTGCAAGACTCCGTGGATCTCGTAGAACGGGCATATGGTCCCGAAATCGAGTGGGCCGGCAAGCCAAGGGTGCGCGATTATGGGGTGTGGGCCGCCGCCATGTACGCGATGTACAGCAGGGGCAGTGAGTTTGCCGTCCACTTCAACTGGATCGCGTCAACCCCAGTCAGCCGGACCCTAACCCGCCCCCAGAACAAGGTCCTCAAAGACGGCGACATCATCGCGAATGAGCTAGAGTCTTCCATCATCGGCTATCGTGCCCAGCAGACCCGCCCCGTCGCCGTACGGAAGTGTGATCCGGACTATGTCGCGCTGATCGACTTTCACCGAGAGGTATACGAGCGATTGCTGGAGTTCATGAAGCCGGGCGTCACGCTGAAGGGAGTCATCGAAGAGACGAAGCGCTTAGGCGAGGCATTGTGTCCCAAGAGTGGATCGCTGGCTGGTGGCGGCGCGCGTATGGTTTGCCATGGCCGCGGCCTCGGCGACGATATGCCGCTGGCGACGAACGACGAAGCGGTCCGGCGCTACGGCGGCTGGCAGTTCCCAGAGAATGGCGTGCTTATCATCAAACCCAATGTCTTCGCCGGGAACGGCAAAAGCATCGGATGGGGCGATACTTGCCGGATCACACCGAAAGGTGCGGTGCGTATGGGAAAGGGGCCTCACAAGATGATTATTGCGGGTACTGACTGACAATCGCTTCATATCCGGAGCGCCAAAGCATATAGGCGATGATGCACACCTTGGTTTGGTCGCCGGGCATCCGGACTTTTTAGCGTCGTTTGGAACGAAGGAGTGAATCGTGCTAAGCGCAGAGCAAAACGAACGATTGACCCGTGTCGGTCCGGGCACGCCCATGGGTGAGCTGCTGCGCCGGTACTGGTTCCCCGTGGCCACTAATCAGGAGCTAGCCCAGAACCCCGTGAAGTCGGTGAAA
>JBJKQC010000112.1:0-6554 GCA_046705745.1 Dehalococcoidia bacterium | reverse complement strand
GTTGTTTGGTGCCATGCCTCGATCTCCTTGCATCTCTTATTGAGTACGGGACCGCCGGCAACGGGGTCCGGCCTCGACGGTAAAGGGTAAGCAGGAAGTCTGCAATGGGCGTGAATTTCGACAAGCGCGCCGTGCAGATGAGGTGAAGGGGCCCGCCTCGCCGCGGTCACGGGAGCGGGTGAAAAGGCGACAGGGTAAAAAGGTCAGAGGGCGACCAAGGGATGCAACCTCCACTCGTGGCCCTCCTTCAGCAAGTGCGTCGATGCGTTGTTGCGATACGGGTCCTTCCTTCGACAGGACGAACGGGAACGCCCCCAGCCCACCCACTGAGCGACAAGGAGCGCCCTTATGTTAGGGGGAACGACAGGGGAAACGATGGGCGAGAAGGCCGGGGAGACGGTGGCGAGGCGGATGGTCACGCGTGTGCAGCAACGGGTGGGTGGTGGGCGATGGCGGCAGTGTAAGAACGGGCGGCGGTCGACGGGTCGTACTATAGGCCGATGTTTCTCGTGCGAGAAAGGGCTACCCTCCTAGAGATGTCGCCGTGGTAAAAGCGTTTGTCGTTCCGCGCGATGTGACGATTTACGGCGGTGTCCGTGGCTATACCTTGTGCATGCCGGCCCTCCGCTCTAGGTGATCACATCTGCTGGGTGTCTTTAGCGTAGCTTCACCATAGTTTTTCCGAGTGGCGCCACATGCACAACCGAGGCGGCGTCCCGGCCCAACACCAGCGGGGATTTGGCGCCCCCGCTCCAATTACGAGTCCAGGACGGAGGGGAGAAGACAATGAGCAGCAAAGACGCGAAGGAGCAAAAAGGCGCGGAGGAGGAGGTCGTGACGTCCCAGGTGGTGACGGCTCAGGAGGAGCCGACGAGCGACGGGCAGCAAGCCGTGGAAAGCGCTGTGTTCGGAGCGAACAGCACTTTGCAGCGGTTTGCAGAACAGATCGTGCTCGAGGCGCACAAGGTCGCGGAGAGCATCAAGGAAGCCGCCCTCAAAGAGGCCCAGGTGGAGTCGGCCAGGCTTATTGCCGAGGCGGAAGAGCGGGCCCGCCGACAGTCAAAGCAGGTGTTGGACGCAGCGCACGAAGAGGGCGCCGAACGGTCCCGCGCAACCATCCAACAGGCCGAGCAGGAGGCCCAGCGGCTGATTCGCGCTGCTGAACGGGACTCAGAACAAATCGTGCGGGCGGCCCGCCAGCAGGCGGCGGAGATTGCATCCGAGGCCAGCGCGGAAGCCGAGCTAACGGTGCGGCGTGTCTCGACCAAGGTGACCGAGCAGATCAGGAGGGCGATCGCGGCCATTTCCACGGAGGTACTCCCCAGCATGGAGTGGAAGCCCAGTGGCATAGAAGAGCATGAGCCAGCGGCGCCGGCAAACGTCGGCGCGTCTCCTTCCCGCCAAACCGGCAAGGTATACGGTGCGGTTGCGGTCGGATAGCCAAGAATGGTAGAAGTCAGCTCGCTGATGTCTGGAACAGACCAAGGCCCGGGCAGCGCGCACGTGAAGTCGCTGTGGGGAGAGAGCTTCCGCGTCGTTGGCGGTGGGCTGTCGGAAGACGACGTCGTCAAGTTCGTCGAGGGCCTGCTGATCAAGCAGCGCGTTGCCGAGCAACGCATGGCGCATATTGCGTCGTTGAACGAGCTGGCGACCAAGACCGTCGAGAGCGCCCAGCGCATGGCCGAGGAGATCAAGGAAGAAGCCGAGAGGGAGGCCAGAGAGCGCTCCTTGGCGATCATCTCCGAAGCCGAGAGCAATGCCCAGGCCACCGTTCAGGATGCGCAGGCTCGGGCCAACTCGATTGAAACGGAAGCTGCCCGCGCGATGGACAGGCGTTTTCGTGAGCTTGAGAACACCTTCGCCTCTTTGGTCCATTGGCCGGAGGAAGAATTGCAGGCCATCACCAATCTGTCGCATCGCATGGAGTCGTTCAGAGTGGTGTTCGAAGGACTGCTGGGCCTCCTCAAGAATCCGCTGGAACCAGGGGCGGACGACGGCGAGAGGGTCGAAGAGTGAAAAGGTGAAAGGGTAGGGCAGGCGGGAGGACAGCCGGTCCCAACTATTTCACAAGGGCCTTACCACCGGGCGAATTAATTCACGGCCAGACTTCGCCGCCAAGCGTGCCCATTCGAGAGGCTCAGGAGAGATTCTCCGCGGACTTGACCTCTCCCTGTACATGCAACCCCGACTCACTCCGACCTACGCCGGCAGGGGGCCAACGTCTTGCCCCCGTCCTAGCCTTCCCCGTCAGGGGGGAGGGCCTTGCGGTGCGCCCAAGCGTGCGCCCTCACCGCACACCCACCCCTGGGCCGCTCTAGCGGCGCCGCACGGGAGGAGCAGCGAGACCGTAGCCTTCGACTTCCTCGCCGGTGCCGTCCCAGGAGGCGATGGCATCGATGGCGTCGCGCTCCTCGTAGGTCATGGCCCAGTCACCAGAGACGGCGTTGGCGGCGACTTGGTTGGGGGTCATGGCGCCGGCGATGACCGAGCTGACGGCGGGATGGGCAAGAAGCCAGGAGAAGGCCAACTCCAAGAGGGTGTGTCCTCTCTCGGCGGCATAGGCGTCGAGCCGGTCCAGCTTTTCACGGGCGGCAGCGTTGGCCTGAAGCGACGGCACCATGCGCCGGGAGTCGGCGGTCGGGACGGCGGTGGTCCGGTACTTGCCGGTGAGCCAGCCACCCGCCAGCGGGAAGTAAGGTAGGAAGCCGACGTTCCGAGCGGTGCAAAAGGGCAGGAGCTCCAACTCGACCTGGCGGCGGAAGAGGTTGTAGTAGTTCTGGGAGGAAACCATGCGCGCCCAGCCGTTCCGCTCCGAGGCGGCATCAGCCAGGGCGTGGCGCCAGCCGGAGTAATTGCACTCGCCGATGTACCGCACTTTTCCGGCAGTCACGAGGTCGTTCAGGGGGCCGAGGATTTCCTCTTGGGGGACGTCCGGACTGGGGAAATGGAGCTGGTAAAGGTCGACGTAGTCGGTCTGCAAGGCTGTGAGGCTGGAGTCAATGCTGCGGTTGACGCGGTCTTTGATGGACTCGCCATCGAGGTTGGCGATGTTGAACTTGGTGGCGATGATCGCTTCCTTGCGGCGGGACTTGAGTGCCTCGCCGATATGGGCCTCGCTTCGTCCGTCGCCATAGCTGTCGGCGGTGTCGATGAAGTTGATGCCGACGTCCAGGCACTCGTTGAGGACCGCCGCGCTTTGCGCCTTGTCCGAGATTCCGAAGCGACGGGGCGCGTTTGGGCGGTCAGGGTTGCCGAAATTGTTGGTCCCCAGGCCGATGACCGAGACCATGAGGTCGGACGAGCCGAGCTTTCGATACTGCATGTGGTGCTCCGAGTACAGGGGTTCGGCGGCATCATACGGTGAACGGTGAAAAGTGAGAAGTGAAGGGTGAAGGGTGAAGGGTGAAGAGTGAGGAGTGATGGGAAAGTGGGGGGCCGGTGGACAGGGAGGTCGCGCGAAGAGGAACGTATGCCGATGAGGGCCATGGGATGCCCATAGGGGTCGAAGGGCCGGTGTTTCCAGTGTCCCATGCCGTGGTGAATGCCGGCGATGCAGTCGAGGGCGCCCGCCGGTTGGTCTTTCCCCGGCGGGATCGGCAAGCGCCGCCCTTACCCATCCACGGGGATGTCGAAGTGGAGGGCGTGCTCCTTAGTCCCCAGCGATTCATAGAGGCGGATGGCGGGCTCGTCCGGCGGGTCGGCCTGGACGAAGATCACGTAGGCGTCCAGCTCCTTGGCAATGCGTTGGAGGGCGTTGATGAGAGCGGTGGCGATGCCCCGCCGGCGGTGCGCCTCGGCGACAGCGAGGTCGTAGATGTAGACCTCGCGACGGTCCTGCTCGAATTTGTCCAGCACATAGGCGACGAGACCACCCACGACCGCGTCGTCCGCGATGGCGGCGAGGACAATGACATGCGGCTTTGTAAGCAGCGCGCGGAGGTAGTCGTCGGCGGGGACGGCGGACTGGTAGGTGGAGACGTCGTCGAAGGCCTCACCGAAAACTTTCAGGAGCTGCTTCAGAAGCTGGACATCGGCACTGGACAGGTGCTTGCAGGTGTATCGCATGGAGCCATGGTACAAGGGGGAGGTTAGGAGGCGGCAAGGTGGGCGGGCAACAATGGAGCCTTTCACGATGCGTTCACAGGCAACTGGTGGCACCTCATAGCAGTTGCACCTTCGCGGGCCAGACTGGGTTTCGATGGGGTCAAGGGATTGGAAGAAGGACGTGCAGGGCGGAAAGGGGCAGCTGGGTCAGTGGTGAAGGGTAAGGGTGAGACTCTGGGAGGTCGTCTCCAAGAGAAAGCCAAGCGGCGCGAGGCTGGGCCGACTGACGGCCGTTGGCAAGGGCTGTACAGGCTCGGAGGCATGACGGCCCTGGCCATTGCCGTGCTGCTGGTCGGCGAGATCGTCGTATACGGGGCCTTCCCGAGGCCCAGCACCGTCTTGGAGCATTTCACGCTCTTTCGCGACAACCGGCTGGAGGGACTCCTGACGCTGGACCTGCTGGGAATCATCTCCTATCTGCTGTTCGTCCCGACGGTCCTGGCCGTGTACGTGGCGTTGCGGCGGGCGAACGAGGCCGTCATGGCGGTGGCGATAGCGCTCTTCTTCCTTGGGGTCGCGGACTTTTTGGCAACGAATACCGCTTTCCCGGTGCTTTCGCTGAGCAGCCAATATGCGGCGGCGACCACGGATGCGGAAAAGGCGGCGGTGCTGGCGGCGGGCCAGGCAATGTTCGCGCTGTTCAATGAGAACGCGTTCCTGCTGAGCTACGTGATCGTTTCAGGCGCCTGGGCGATGATGTCCGGCGTCATGCTGCGGAGCTCTGAGTTCAGCCGGGCGACAGCCTGGGCGGGCATGCTGGCAGGCGGCGCTGGGATTGTCGCGGTTGTGCTGGAGCACGTCTCGGGAGCGGGCGCCGTTTTCGCACTGGCCATCTCGCTGTACTTCGCGGCCATCGTGTTCCTGTTCATCTGGGTACTGCTTGTCGGCCGGCGGCTGCTGCGGCTTGGTGGGCGGTGAATGGGTGAGGGGGTGCGTCCCGCGGGGCAGGGCAGGCCCGGCAAGAACCGGGGTGTGTTTATTGGCCGATATGGATAAGGCCCGCGTCACCTCGATGAGTGGGTGGCGCGGGCCTCAGTCGCGTTACGACGGCCTATGGTCCTAGCTTTCGCGCCCGGCGCTGCAATTTGACGAGCTGCAGGCCGGTTTTGGCGATGAGGCTGAGCGTTCCGGCGCTGGACGGCGGTTTTGGCGGGGCAGGCCGGCCCATCCAGGCCGACCGCCAAGGCCAGTTCTGCACGCTCTCCTGTAGAAGCTTGTCCCGTTCGCGGTCCTTGCGACGGTCTTGGATGATTACGCCAAGGGCGAAGCCGACGATGAACCCGCCCCCCAAGAAGGCAAAGGTGCGGTTGGCGATGTTCATGGCCTGGGAAGCGCGCCGGCCCACCACTGCCTGTGTGTCCCTGGCGTCGTCCTGCAAGCGGCCGCCGAGCTTCCGCACTCGCGGGGTTATGCGCTCCCGCTGCTCTTCTATCTCCCGCCGGACTGCATCCGGTGCCGCGCCCATTCCACATCCACCTTCACGGACTCGATGGTCTGCGTGGGTGCAAGATTCACTTGCTTCAGACGCAGGAAGGCGATCAGCCCAGCAACACCTACGAGGATGGCGAGGATGCCGGCGGTGATATAGGCCGATATCCAAAGCGGCAGTGCCAGGTTGAGCGTGAGCATGAAAGAGGCGAAGAGGAATATGAGCATGACCATTCCAAACGCGCCGGCCGCGGCACCGGCGACGGCGGACTGAGTGGCCCTGCTCACTTGCCCTTGCAGCTCCGCCTTCGCCAGCCGTACCTCTTGCTGGATGAGCACACCCAGATCGCCGGCGACGTCGGAAGCCTCATGGGCCAAATCTTGGGCCTCCTGCCGTCCTCGCCTAATTTGCTCAGTCATCGGCTCGGCGTCGGGCCTTTCCCTCCCTCTGTAGTCATATGCACCAGCCATTTAGCACCTCCTCCCCAATCATCTTTCCATGATGGGCACAGGCGGGAGAGCAGAGCGTCAGCATATGGGACGAAAGATGGGCGACGTTGTGGGGAAGTGAGACGTGGTGGGAAGGCTGAGGTGCGACACCGATCACCCCGAGCCCAAGTCTAGGGTGATCCGCACAGTTATGTGCTAGGAGGCTCATACAGGTCCGATGCTAGACTCGGCCGAGTCTATGTGGGAGGGCGGTTATGGCGTTCTTCAAGGGGATAGTGGCTGTCGTGGTCTGGGTGGGCCTGCTGGCCCTGTTTGTTGTCGAGCTGAGGTCCGCAGTGGTGGTGCGGCACGTTGGGGCGTTGCAACTGGCGCTGGAGGGCTGGCGGGACGCGATGCGGTGGGTGGCGCTGGCGTTGGCGGCAAATACGGCGGTGCTGCTGGCGGTGATGTCGCCGTGGTGCTACCGGAGCCTGGTGAATGCGCTGAACGGTGAGCAGTGAGCGGAGCGAGGAGTAAGAGGGAATCCTCGCCGTTTTACCGTTAGAGGGCGGGGGAAGGTAGAGGGCGAGGGA
>JBJKQC010000111.1:0-6531 GCA_046705745.1 Dehalococcoidia bacterium | reverse complement strand
GCCCTGGACGGTGGTGCGGATGACGTTGACCTCCGGCTGCTGTGCTTGGAGGGTGACGCCGGCCGTCTGGGTATGGAAGCGGAGCATCCAGGAACGCGGGTCCTTGGCGCCGAAGCGGTCGCGCATGATGTGCGCCCACATGCGGCGGGCGGCGCGGAACTTGGCGGCCTCCTCGAACAGGTTGTTGTGGGCGACGAAGAAGAAGGAGAGGCGCGGGGCGAAGGAGTCCACGTCCAGGCCGGCATCGACGGCCGCCTGCACATAGGCAATGCCGTTGGCCAAGGTGAAAGCGAGCTCCTGGGGAGCGGTGGCGCCGGCCTCGCGCATGTGGTAGCCACTGATGCTGATGGTATTCCAGCGTGGGACCTCGGCGGCGCAGTAGCGGAACATGTCGGTCGCCAGCCGCAATGAGGGCGCCGGCGGAAAGATGTAAGTGCCGCGCGCGATGTATTCCTTGAGCACGTCGTTCTGCGTCGTGCCTCCGATACGGTGAAGGGGCACGCGCTGCTTGCGGGCGACGGCCAGGTAAAGGGCAAGCAGCACGGGCGCGGTGGCGTTGATGGTCATGGACGTGGTGACCTGGTCCAGGGGAATGCCGTCCAGCAACGCTTCCATGTCAGCCAGGCTTGAAATGGAGACGCCGACCTTACCGACCTCGCCCTCCGCCATCTCGTGGTCGCAGTCGTAGCCGGTCTGGGTCGGCAGGTCGAATGCTACCGAGAGGCCGGTCTGCCCCTGGGACAGGAGATAGCGGAAGCGGGCGTTCGACTCCTCGGGAGTGGAGAAGCCGGCGTATTGGCGCATGGTCCAAAGACGCCCGCGATACATAGTGGGCTGGACGCCACGGGTGAAGGGGAACTCGCCGGGGTATCCGACGCGGGCTTCATACCCATCCCTGGTCCCTTGCGCACTTTCCCAGCGGCCGTCAGGCGCGTAGATGGGCTCCACGGTCAGGCCGGACTCCGTCTCAAACGACGAGCGTCGCTCGGGGGAGTGCTCGACTGCGGGCCTGTAGGTCTCTTTTTCCCAGCGCTGCTTGCCGCCACGTGCCATGAAGACGCCTCGCTGCTAGTGTCGCAGACAGTCTATGCGGAGGGAGCGAGAGGCACCAGTAAGTAGTAAACGGAGAAGCAGCGGAGCGAGCAGAGGTCTCCAGAATCCACATTTCAGGGCGGAAAACCGAGAGGGTCTGAGGAGAACAGATGATATACTGACCGCCCTTATAGTCTTTATAGCCTAGTCTACAAGGGCCAGACCTTGATCCTCATCAGAAGAGTCCTCGCGCTGCTCTTGGTCCTGGTTTTTCCGTTGGTGCTACTCGTCTCGCTCACCGGGCTGCGGATCAATGCGACCGTGCTGCAGCCCGGTTTTTACACCGAGACGCTGCAACACGCGGACGCCTACAACTTTCTCTATGACCAGGGCATTCCGCTGGCGATAACCAAGTCCGGGGTAGACCTGCAAAAAGACCTCCCCCTAGGGCTAAGCCTCACTCCCACCCAGGTCTCCGGGTATGCGAAGCAGGTTATCCCTCCCACATGGCTCCAGCAAAACGTCACCAACGCGCTGGACCAGCTAGTCCCGTATCTCACGGGTAAGACGGACTCGTTCAGCATACACATCCGGCTGGACGACCGGGTGACGGCCGCGGCGGCAGTGTTGCAGGACATGGTGCAGCAGGCACAGTTGCGCGACTATTTGGACAATCAGGTGGTGCGCCCAGAGCTGGAGAACAACCCTAGCGTGCTGCAGGGCTTGCCTTTCGGTCTGACGGTGACGGTGGACCAGGTTGTCCAGGGCGTGGACCAAGTCGTACCCGAGGACTGGCTCAAGCAGCAGGCCTCCGGGGCTATCGACCAGGTAGTGCCGTACATCGCGGGTCAATCGAATACCTTTAACGTGGTGGTGCCCCTGCAGGACAGGGCGACCGCGGCCGTCGCGGTGCTGCGGCAGTGGATGCTTGGGAATGTGGGCGCCACGCGCAGCTACCTGCTGCAAGACCAGATCGCGCCTCTGGTGACCACGGCATTCAACGGTGGCGCCGTCCATTTGCCGTACGGCGTAACGGTCACCCAGGCCGATGTGGTGTCGGCTGTCGGCGGCGCGATTTCTGATGCCTGGGTAACAACCCAGGTGAACAACGCTATGGACCAGCTCGGTCCGTACATCACCGGGCAGACGGATACCTTGAACATTGTGATACCGCTGGCGACCGTGACGGCGGATGCCGCCACGGCGCTGGCTGCCACAGTGGACAGTGAGCTGGAAGCGGGGTACAACGCCGCTCCCACGTGCTCTCTCCTGCAGGCCGCCTCGTTCGTAACGTCCTCTTCGCTGCCGGACTGTCAACTGGCCGGCGTCAGCTATCAGCAAGCCAAGGCCATGATCGGCTATGACGTCCCAAGCGTGGTTAAGAACGATGTCGCTCAGGCAGTCCCGCCAAGCATCACGCTGACGCAGGACTCGCTGTTTTCCGGCGCGGAGTTGGACGAAGTGAACAAGGTGCGCACCTTGCTGGGCAACGGGTATGTTTTCACTGAGAGCGACCTGAGGAACCTGCTAGTCGACCAGGGCGGCCAGGGCATGCTGACCACGTTCGACGACATGCGCAACTACATGGCGAACGGCGTCACCTTCACGCAGGCGGACCTGAAAGACGCGGCGGGTGCCGACTCCGCGCAGCTCGATTCAGTCCGCCACACGATAGGCACGGCGCGCAGCTTGGCGTTTGTCCTGGCCCTCGTGCCCATCCTGCTCGCCGTCATCATCGGATTCCTGGGTGGGCGTTCGTGGTGGACGCGGCTGGCCTGGGCGGGCGCGCCGCTGCTGGTCGGCGGGGTCATCGTCGCCGCGGCGTCAGGCGTCGTCGCCATCCCAGTGCGGACACTGACCGACCCGCTTATCAACGGCTGGAATGTGGACCCGGCCATTATTGCCGAGGTAGTTCAAGTCCGTGACGCTTTGCTGCATTCCTTCCTGACGCCCATCACCGTGCAGGCAGGCGTGATCGCGGCCCTCGGGCTGTCCGCCATCGCGGGGGGCCTCGTGCTCGCGCGGCGCCGTGCCCATGCGTCAAGCCAGCCCCGGTAGTTGGTTCAGGATACCGGCGCTTGGGATATTGGCTGGGTCTTCCCCGCGTCGATAGCGCATTGCCGCTTCGCGCTAGCCGCCGCTAGAATCGGCTTATGCCTGCCGGAAAGTGGTACCCCTGGCCGTTCGGGAAACCCTTCGACGGGCGAAGGGCAGGGGCAGGCTATTAGTGACCCGACGGGCGCGCGAGGACCATGACAGACCGCATCATTTCCGGAGTGGCGGCGGAGGATGATCTCTCATCCGAGGGGGGCCTTCGGCCACGCCGGCTCGAAGACTACATCGGGCAGGAGAAGGTCAAGGAAAACCTCAGCATCGCGATGGCGGCGGCCAAGCAGCGCCACGAGCCGCTGGACCACGTGCTGCTCTACGGGCCACCGGGGCTTGGCAAGACGACGCTGGCCAATATCATCGCAGCGGAGATGGGCGCCAACATCCGCATCACGGCCGGGCCGGCCATTGAGCGTCCCGGAGACATGGCATCCCTGCTGACACAGATCAAGGCGGGGGACGCGTTGTTCGTGGACGAAATACACCGGCTGAGCAAGGTGGTGGAGGAGATCCTGTACCCTGCCATGGAGGACTATTCCCTGTCCTGGGTGATGGGCAAGGGACTGAACGCGCAGAGTATCAATCTCCGGATCGAGCCTTTCACGCTCATCGGCGCGACAACGCGATACGCGATGGTGAGCGCCCCATTGCGCGACCGCTTCGGTACCGTCTACCGGCTGGACTTCTACGACATTCCCGCGATGGAGGCGATAGTGACGAGGTCGGCCCGGATCATGGGAATGCAAATGGAGGCAGACGGCGTCAGGGAAGTCGCCCGGCGGGCACGAGGCACGCCCCGGGTTGCGAACCGGCTGCTGCGACGAGTCCGCGACTTCGCGCAGGTGCGGGCGGACGGTGTGGTGACTGCGCAAGTGGCCTCCGAGGCGCTGGCGTTGTTGGAAGTGGATGCGCTGGGGCTGGACCAGATCGACCACCGGCTGCTGCGCGCCATAGCGGACAAGTTCGACGGTGGACCGGTGGGCCTTGAGACGATCGCCGCATCAGTCGGGGAAGAGTCCGACACGATTATGGATGTGTACGAGCCTTATCTGATGCAGCTTGGCTTCCTGAGCCGCACGCCGAGAGGACGGGTAGCCACCCGGCTGGCCTACGAGCATCTGGGCATGGCTTATCCGGCGAAGCTGGAGACGCGCCAGGCATCTCTATGGGATGGCCAAGCAGGCTGAGATGACCAAGGGCAGCTTTGGTCTCCTCTTCGTTGGCCTCTTCTCGGTGGCACTTCTAGGCACGGCCTGTTCCAGCCCGGCGGCGCTGGCGACATTGACGCCTTCGCCGACACCGACCGCGATCTCATCCCCACCGCCGACGGCAGGACCGAAGCAGACTCCCACGCCCACGCCCGTTCCCGCGGGGTGGGTGGTGGTGTCCTTCGGTAACGTGCGCTTCGCAGCCGAGGTAGCGGACACACCGGCGGCGCAGCAGCAGGGATTGTCGGGCCGGGCGTCGATGCCGTTGGACCAGGGCATGTGGTTCGATTTCCATAGGGAGGTGAGTACCGCGTTCTGGATGCACGAGATGCTGTTCCCGCTGGACATGGTCTGGCTCGACCAGGACTTGCACGTGGTACACGTCACTCATAACGCCCCCGCGCCCGCGCCAGGCACACCAGACGCGGACCTTCCGCTGTACAGTGCCGGCGTGCCCATCCGCTATGTGTTAGAGATCAACGCGGGCCTAGCGGACCGGTACGGGATTGCACCGGGCAGCGTGGCGACCGTAACGAGCTCGCCCCAGCCCCCATCCTAGCCTTCCCCTCAGGGGGAAGGGACCCAAGAGTGCTTCCTAGAGGCTAGACCAAGCGTCCAGTACGTCCTGGGCCGTGACGACCACGCCGAAGGTGCCTTCTAGCGCGCGTAACGCTGCCTCATGCTTCGTCATATTGGCCTGGGCGCAGCAGTCCTCGACAGCGACCGTGTAGAAGTCTCGCATGAAGGCGTCGCGGGCGGTGGACTCCACGCAGGTGTTGGTGGCCGTCCCGGTTACGATGACGGAGCGAATGCCCTTGGTGCGCAGCACAACGTCCAGGTCGGTCCCCACGAAAGCGCTGTAGCGAGCCTTCTGAATGACCAGGTCCTTCTCGGTGGGCGCGACGCCATAGAACTCGACGCCCCACGTACCCTCGACACAGATGGGGTTGCGGTCTAAATGCCGCTCCATGCGGACCTCGGAGTCGGTCCATTCGTTGTGGACGGCCTGGGTGAAGACGACCGGGAGGCCCAAGCGGTGGGCGCCGTCGATAAGCCGTTGCATGGCGGGGACGATAGCGCGTACGGAGGAAACGTCCATGCCGTCCTGGGACATAGCGCCGTTCTCATGGCAGAAGTCATTCTGCATGTCTATGATCAGTAGCACCGCGTGCTTGGGGTCTACCTTCTCGCTCAGCTTGGTGAGCATCCCGGCCTCCTTCGAAAGACGTGCCGTTGGTGTACGGCGTCAAGGGCGGGCTGTCAAGCGCCTCGCCGAGCGCCCCTGCCGAGCGGTGATACACTTCCGCCTGGCCGCTGCATCTTACGCGTGATTAGGAGGTTCGGCGCATGCCCCGAGAGTACCTCACAGGCCCCAGGCAGGAGCAACGCTCATACTCGCCGGCGGTGAAGGTCACCGGCGGCACGACGGTCTATCTGGCCGGCGTGGGCGGCGCCACGGGCCAGAACAGCGCGGACTTCGCATCGCAGGCGCGCGAGGCGTTCAAGCGCATCGCCGAAACCCTCGCGCAGATGGGGGGCAAGCTGGAGGACATCGTGACCATGACCGTCTTCCTCACCGATGTCCGCTACGGCGACCAGTTCACGGAGATCCGCAAAGAGTTCTTCCCGGCCGGCCGCTACCCCGGCAGCGCCCTCATCGCCGTCGCGGGCCTGGCGCGTCCGGAGATGCTGGTGGAGGTCCAGGCCATAGCTGTGGTGGGAGACTGAGCGGCTTGAGCCTGGCGCTGAGGTCTCCACGAGCGGGTAGGGGCCTGCATGGCCAGGGCCTCGTCCGTTAGAATAGGCCTATTGCCCCGTGGTGCAGCGGTAGCACAGCGGACTTTGGATCCGCTGACCCTGGTTCGAATCCAGGCGGGGCAGCCACAAGGCGCTTGCCTCTGGGAGCCGTCATGAAATATACGGTCATCATCGAGAAGGGCCGGGAGTCTGGGTTTGTGGCCACGGTCCCCGCGCTGAAGGGCTGTGTCTCCCAGGGTGAGACCCGCGATGAGGCTGTGTCCAACATTAAAGAGGCCATCGAAGCCTACATCGAAGCCTTGCAGGAAGACGGACTTCCCCTGCCGACTGAAGTAGGTCGAGAGACGGTAGAGGTAGAGGTCACGGCGGCGTGAGCCGGCTGCCGCGAAGCCTTTCTGCTGATCAGGTAGTGAAGGCGCTTGGG
>JBJKQC010000110.1:0-3666 GCA_046705745.1 Dehalococcoidia bacterium | reverse complement strand
GTAGAGAATGCAGGGCAGGGACGTGCTCTCGGCGATGACCTTGAAGTGATGGTACAGGCCTTCCTGCGTGGGCTTGTTGTAGTAAGGCACCACGAGCAGCAGCGCATCGGCGCCGGTGTGCTCGGCTTCCCGAGATAGTCGGATCGTCTCGCCCGTCCCGTTGGTGCCGGAGCCGGCGATGACGGACGCAGAGTCGCCCACGGCCTCCTTCACAGCCGCCCACAGCTTCACGTTCTCGTCGTGGAAGAGGGATGGGTTCTCGCCCGTGGTGCCGGTGACCACCAGCCCATCGCTGCCGGAGGAGATCAATGCATTGGCCAGTCGCCCCGCCTGCGCGTAGTCGACCTCGCGCGCAGCATCGAATGGCGTGACCATCGCCGTGAGCAGCCTGCCGATCTCCCTCATTTGGGTACCTCCCTCGTCTGCCTCTTCCGGTACTGTAGGGCCGCCAGTGGGCTCGCGCAAGAGCTAGACCCGCTGGCGCAGCCAGGCCCCCCGCTTCACGATTTCCTCGGCGATCTGAATGGCATTGGTGGCCGCGCCCTTGCGGAGGTTGTCGGAAACGACCCACATGGCGAGGCCGTTTGGGTGGGAGGCGTCTTGCCGGACGCGCCCGACAAAGACCTCGTCGCGGCCTGCGTCGTCTATGGGCATGGGGTAACGGCTGGCTACCGGGTCGTCCACGACGACCACGCCGGGAAACTCGGAGAGCATGCGGCGCGCTGTGTCGACGGAGAAGGGACGTTCGAACTCCACGTTGACGGACTCGCTGTGACAGATGGGCACCGGTACGCGGACGCATGTGGCGGAGACGGCGATGTCCGGCGCGTGCATGATCTTGCGCGTCTCCTGCAGCATTTTCCACTCTTCCTTGGTGTAACCGTTGCCCATGAAGGAATCGATCTGAGGTAGGACGTTGAAAGCGATCTGATACGGGTATTGCTCCGCCGTTGTTGGCCTGCCGGCCAAGACGTCTCCCGCTTGGCGGTCTAGCTCGGCCATGGCCGAGGCACCTGTGCCGGATACTGACTGGTAAGTGTCCACGACAATGCGCTTGATCGGGTTGACACGGTGCAGCGGCCACAACGCCATCACCATCTGTGTCGTTGAGCAGTTGGGGATGGCAAGGATGCCTTTGTGGCCCTCCACATCGTCCCCATTGACCTCGGGGATGACCAAGGGCACGTCCGGCTCCATGCGGAAAGCCGAGGAGTCGTCGATGACCACGCAGCCGTTGGCCACGGCGAGGGGCGCTAGTTGGCGGCTGGCCTCCGTGCTTGCCGAGATGAAGGCGATGTCGCACTCGGAGAAAAGCTTTGCGTTCACCTCCTCGACCACGATCTCCTCGCCCATGAACTCGATTTTCTTGCCATAGGAGCGGGGGGACGCGCACAGGCGCAGGGATGCCATAGGAAAGCGGCGTTCCTCTAACACCTGCAAGGCCACTTTGCCGACCGCGCCGGTCGCGCCAACGATTGCTACTCTCGGGTCTGCCACAAGCGATTCCTTTCCAACAAGAACTGTAGTCCTATTCTACAAGCAAGACCGGTGGGAGACGGCTAGATTGCCACGCACTTCCATATGCTTTCCGGAAGGGGGCGGAGCAGCCGTAAGCCCCGAGACGGTGGTCCCGGTTAGAAGCCCAGCAACTTGTCCAGACCGATCACGAGGTGGTCGAGCGTGCCGACTCGGCGCACGGCCAAAAGGACCCCCGGCATATAGCACTCGCGGTTGTTGGTGTCGTGCCGGAGTGTGAGCGTCTGTCCTGGTCCACCGAAGGTGACCTGGTGGTGTGCCATGCGCCCGGGCATGCGAACGCTGTGGACGTTAATGCCCTCGTAGTCCCCGCCCCGCGTGCCGGCCAGCGGCTCCTTTTCCGGTGTCACGCTCTTGAACCGCTGCGGGTGCGCCTCATGGATGGCCTTGGCGATGCCCAGGGCCGTACCAGAGGGCGCGTCGATCTTCATCTCATGATGCTCTTCCACGAGGTCCACGTAATCGAAATAGGGCGCCGCGATGGCGGCCAGACGCGCCAGCAAGACGGCGCCGATGGTGAAGTTGGGGACCAGCAGGCCGCCCAACTTGTGCTCGGCGCAGAGGGTCTCAAGCTGGTGGACCTGGTCTTCCGTGAACCCGGTGGTGCCGATGACCGGTCGGGCGCCGGCCTCCACGGCACGCGGGACCATGGGGAAACTGGCCGAAGCGATGCTGAAGTCCACCACCACGTCGGCAGCCAAGTCCTTGAACGCCTGACCGGCGTCCGTATAGTACCGCACCTCAGGTGGCAGCCCCATAACTTGATCGTGCGGCACGCGGTCTATTGCGGCAACGAGGACCATGTCCTCGGCATTGGTGACGGCCCGGATGACCTCCTGGCCGACGCGGCCGGCCGCGCCGTGGACGGCTACTCGTATGTGGGAAGGACTGGTCATGTTATGAGCTACCGGCGATGGCTTACAATTGCCGGTCAAAGGTTACCAACTCTGCCTTCAGTGTGCGAGCCACCCAGATTTAGAGCTTCCACATGGGCCGTTCCGACCTGAAACAGGCCCGCGAGAAAATACCGGCAACAGACCCACAAAATACCTGCAACGCGCCAGACAGCGATTCGGGATTCCAATGGCCACGGCCAGGTGGATACGAAGCCTCGGCGCAACCTTTTCTCCGGTGTCGCAAGCATGTGGCCGGCCGACTGGGGCGAATGGCGAGTGTTTGCTAGAGGATGTCAGACTATTACCACACACCGTGGAAGCGCGGGGCAGTTGGCAGTGGAGGAAACCGAAAGACGCTGGCGGCGCCGCGAGCGGATTGACGCACGGGGTACCTGTCGTGAGACGCTGTAGGCGATGTCCTCGCAACCAGCATACGTGCCCGCGCTCCTCAGGCAGGAGGCGTACGTCAACGAAGGCTTTGCGCCTGCCTCCGTGGAGTTGGTGGAGACCCATGTCTCCTACCTGTTCCTGACCAGCGAGTTCGTATACAAAGTCAAGAAGGCGGTGGACCTCGGCTTCCTGGACTTTCGCTCATTGGAGACACGCAAGCACTTCTGCGAAGAAGAGCTGCGGGTGAACCGGCGCTTCTCGCCAAGTGTGTACCTGGCGGTGCTGCCCGTGGCACAGGATGGCGAGCGCATCACTATTGGCGGTCCTGGCGAGGCTATCGACTACGCGGTCAAGATGCGGCAGCTCCCCCGTGACCAGATGCTGGGCGCGCGGCTGCGAGCCGGCGCAGTAACGCGAGAGGACATCGTCCACATCGCTAGGCGTGTTGCGGAAGTGCACGAGAAGGCGGAGCGAGTATCAGACCCGGCGGGGCCAGGGACTTGGCAGTCCTTCAAAGACCACGTTGAAGAAAACATAGTCCAGACGGAACGGGCGGCTGATCATCTGGCCAGCGATGCCGCCCTCGAAGACATCGCCATCTACAGCCGCGCATTTTTGGAGGCGCGCCAGGGGCTGTTCAACCGGCGCCAGGCCGAGGGCAGAGTAGTGGACGGCCACGGCGATCTGCACGCAGGCCAGATTTGCTTAGTGAACGGCGTCGAGTTCATCGACGCGTTGGAGTTCAGCCCCGCCTACCGCTGTGGCGACGTTGCCTCGGACCTGGCCTTTCTTGCCATGCACGTGGACCTTGTAGGCCGCCGGGATCTAACGCGAGGATTGGTGG
>JBJKQC010000109.1:0-3278 GCA_046705745.1 Dehalococcoidia bacterium | reverse complement strand
GGCGTCAGCCCAGGCAGTGGAAGGAGAAGGATCCCCGGGTGTCCTGACCATTAGGAGGTCGCCGATGCGGACGGGCGAAGCACATGGCTTGTTCGACTACTCTCCGATCGTGGACCGACCGCCGCTGCGCTGGCCGAACGGGGCGCATGTGGCAGTGTGGGTCGTGCCGAACATCGAGCACTATGAAATCTGGACGGACACCGACCACCGCCAGGTCGACATCCGGAACGCGTCCAGGGCCGACTACGGCAACAGGGTCGGCATCTGGCGGCTCATGGAGGTGTTCGACCGGCACGGCGTCCGCGGGACCGTGGCGCTCAATTCGGCCGTCTGCCGGCACTACCCCCGCGTGATGGAAGAGGCCCAGAAGCGCGGCTGGGAGTTCATGGGCCACGGCCTCACCAACTCCCAGCGACTGGATGAGCTGTCGGCCGAGGACGAGGACGAGACCATCAGGCGGACGGTGGCCGAGATCTCGGAGTGCACCGGGCAGCCGGTGCGCGGGTGGCTCGGTCCGGGCCTGACCGAGTCTCCCCGGACGCTAGATCTAATAAAGAAGCACGGCGTGGAGTACGTCTGCGACTGGGTGAACGACGATCAGCCCTATCGAATGAGCAACGGGCTTTACTCCATCCCATACACCATCGAGCTGAATGACGTGCCCCTCTTCCGCGCGCCGACCTTTGCGCCTCACGAGTTCGAGCGGATGATCCGCGACTCCTTTGACACCCTGTACGCGGAGGGCGAAGAGACGGGCCGAGTGCTGTGCTTGGCGCTGCATCCATTTTTGGTGGGAGCGCCGCACCGCATCGCCTACCTGGACCGGGCGTTGGCATACATCCGATCGCACAAGCACGTGTGGGTTACGACCGGCAGCGAGATCATCGACTGGTACCGCAAGTCTGAAGGTGAGACGGAAGCCCGGCGTCGCTAGCTATGCGGCGCCCTTGACCGTACTCCGGGCGCTGGCTAGGCTGCGCTCACCGAAGGCGGTTGGGCACTCCTCTTTTGGAAAGGAGCGTGTGACATGGGCGAGCGGGTGTGGGACAAGTTTCTGACGGAGCAGGACCGCCAGCACGTTGAGTTGAGCAAGCACCAGAATGCTGGGTTCGGCCAGCGCCCGGCGCTGCTGATGATCGACCTCTATCGCTGGGTGTTCGGCGACCGGCCGCAGCCGTTGCTGGAGGCCATCAAGGAGTGGCCCGGGAGCTGCGGGCCGGCGGCGTGGGAGTCGCTGCCCCACACCCAGTCGCTGCTGGCAACGGCGCGGGAGACAGGGATACCCGTCATCCATGTGACCGGCCTGCCCGAGCATGAGTCTGGCGTGACGTCGTGGTCCGGGGCGCGACACAAGCGTGGTGGCCGCACGGGCTACCTGAGCACCGGCCCGGCCAGCGACCACAAGCGGGCGCATATGTACGACATCATCCCCGAGCTGGCGCCCATCGAGGGCGAGGCGTTCCTGCGTAAGGCGTCACCAAGCGCCTTCTTCGGCACGCCAGTGGTCGCGCATCTGACCGCCCTGGGAGTCGACACCATCATCGTGGCCGGCGAGAGCACCAGCGGGTGCGTGCGAGCGTCAGTGGTGGACGGCTGCACGTACCGCTACGGGATGGTGGTAGTCGAGGAATGCGTCTTCGACCGGCACCAGGCGGCGCACGCCATCAACCTCTTCGACATGCACCAGAAGTACGCGGACGTCGTGCCGCTGGCAGAGGTGCAGGAGTGGATGCGAACTTGGCGTGCGCCGGAGGGCTATGGCGTGGCGCCTTCGGTGGCAGGGCGCTCCTCCTAACGGCGAAGCTCCCGGCTACTGACGATTCCAGCCCGCAGGACGGCCGAGCGCCTTGAAAGTTGGCCCGTTCCGTCTTTCCGGCGAAAGCCGGAATCCAGGGACTCCCGCCGCGCGGGACATCCTGCTTCGCGCACCAGCCGACTGAAGGGCAAGGGCTGCTTGGTGTAGTATCTCCATGGTCAAAATACGGAGGAGCGTGAGCGTCCATGCGCAAGGTGTTGTTCAGCGTCGGCGGTAGCTCGGGGATGGGGTGGCAGGACTTCTTGGAGGTCTGCCAGACCTGCGACGAGCTGGGCTTCCACGGGTTTTACCCCTCGGACCACCTGATGCAGGTGCAGCAGGGGAAGGGCACGACGCCCAACCGCATGGACGCGCTCACCGCCATGGCTGCCGTCTCCGGCCACACCAAGCGCCTGCGCCTGGGCGTGCTGGTGGTGAACAACCTCTTCCGGCATCCCGTCATTGTCGCCAAGATGTTCAACACCATCGACCACGCCTCGGGCGGTCGCGCCGAGCTGGGCATGGGTGGCGGGTGGTCCGAGATCGAGCACACCACGCACGGCATGGAGTGGCCGCCGTTCCGGGAGCGCATCGAGCGGCTGGACGAGGCGCTGTCCTTGATCCGCGCGCTGTGGACGGAAGAGCCTGCCAGCTTCAAAGGCAAGTACTACTGCATCGACGAGGCGCCGATGATGCCCAAGCCGATGCAGAAGCCGTACCCGCCCATCATCGTGGGCGGCACCAGCGACCGTACCATGAGGGTGGCTGCCAAGCATGCTGACGACTGGAACCAGATCGAGCCGCTGGAGTCGGCGCGGCGGAACATCGAGCGGATGAAGGCCGTGTGCGCCGAGAGCGGCCGCGACTTCTCCCAGCTACGGCTGTCCGTCCAGGTCCCGTTCAAGGTCAGCGACAGCAAGGCGGAGATCGACGCGCACGTGGCGCGGGCGGCTGCCAACTTCAACTACGGCGCCCACGCCAAGTCGGAGCACTACGCCACATTGGAAGACCACGTCCGCGCCAGCCAGCTCCTGGGGAGCGTCGAGGACATCAAGGAACAGGTGGCGCGCTGGGTGGACATCGGCGTCAACCACTTCATCCTCACCACGCCGCGTCCCTTCGACCGCGCCTCGCTGGAGAAGATCGCCGGGGATGTCGCGCCGACGTTCGCTGGCTGACCTCCTCGCCGCCATTGCTTCGAAAACAGCACCGCGCCGTCACTCCGGCGAAAGCTCCGACAGGAGTCGCGAGTCCTCGGACTGGAGCCCAGGGACCTATGCCTTGCAGGACATCCTGCCTTCATCGCATGCGTGTTTGCATCGGGTCTGGCCGTGGGGCCACCTTCCACCGCTAATTGACTCGAAAGCAGAGGCGTCCTCCCGCGAGAAGGACCGCGCCTTGGGCTGCCGGCGTGTCCTCGTTCGTCCTGTCGAAGACCCCGCGTCGCGGAGACGAACCGGGGGAGCGCGAAGCAGTCGAAGGG
>JBJKQC010000108.1:0-5748 GCA_046705745.1 Dehalococcoidia bacterium | reverse complement strand
TAGTTTCCTACTTCCCTGCGGATGAAGCCGGCTTCAACCGCCAAAGATACTCACATCTACCGCCCTCAAGGAAAACCGTTGCCAACGGATGAGCCTGGAAGACCTCCCGTTCGGTGCCGGAAATGTGCGTCAGTTCCACTCACGGATATCCACGAAGTGACCAGCTATAGCCGCGGCGGCGGCCATCGCAGGGCTCACCAAGTGCGTGCGCCCGCCCGGCCCCTGCCGACCTTCGAAGTTGCGGTTGGAGGTGGACGCGCTGCGCTCGCCGGGGGCCAAGCGATCTGGATTCATGGCAAGGCACATGGAGCACCCGGCCTCCCGCCACTCAAATCCGGCGTCCAAGAACACCCGGTCCAAGCCTTCGGCCTCAGCGTCCTGCTTCACTCGCCAGGAGCCTGGCACCACTATGGCATTGACCGTGGGGGCGACGCGCTTGCCTTTTACCACCTGGGCCGCGGCCCGCAAGTCTTCAATGCGTGAATTCGTGCACGAGCCGATGAACACGCGGTCCACTGCGATATCCCCGATTCGCTCGCCGCCCTGCAGCCCCATGTACTTCAGCGCCTTCTCCACCGCTGCCTGGTCCTGAGAGCTCGCGAAATCGGACGGACGGGGCACGCCACCGGTGACTGGCGCGACCTGTGCAGGGTTAGTCCCCCAGGTAACGAATGGGACTAGTTCTGCGGCGTCGATCTCGACCACCTTGTCGAACTCGGCACCGGGGTCGGTTGGAAGCTGCTTCCAACGTTCGACGGCCTTGTCCCAGTCCGCGCCTTGGGGTGCGTATTGCCTGCCCTTCAAATAGGCAAAGGCCGTCTCATCGGGCGCGACCATGCCCGTGCGCGCGCCGGCCTCGATAGACATATTGCAAACGGTCATTCGCCCTTCCATGGACATGTTCCGGAAGACATCACCCGTGTACTCGATGGCGTACCCGACGCCGCCGCCGGTGCCTATCTTGCCAATGATGCCGAGAATGACGTCCTTGGGCGTCACACCTGCCGGAAGCCGCCCATTGACGCGGATCTCCATGGTCTTGGGCTTGGACTGCCAAATGCACTGAGTCGCCAGGACGTGCTCGACTTCCGAAGTGCCGATGCCAAAGGCCATAGCCCCAAAGGCGCCGTGGGTCGCCGTGTGACTGTCGCCGCAGACGATGATCTGTCCCGGTTGCGTCCGGCCCTGCTCGGGTCCAATGACGTGGACGATGCCCTGGCCCTGGCTGAACATGTCGTAGTACTCGAGGCCGAACTCCGCTGTGTTGTGCGCCAGCGCCTCGAGCTGCGCCTTGGAAACGGGGTCTTGCAGCGGCAGCGACCGGTCCGTGGTGGGCACGTTGTGGTCTGCCACCGCAATTGTCAGATCAGGTCGGCGCACCTTGCGGTGATTCATCCGCAGCCCATCGAAAGCCTGGGCGGATGTGACCTCGTGCACCAGGTGCAGGTCCACGTACAACAAGTCGGGCTTACCAGGCTCTGAATGCACCAAGTGCGCGTCCCAGATTTTCTCGAACATGGTCTTGGGGGCCATTACTTGCTTCCTTGCATTATGTAGTCATCGCATAATGTAGTCATCAAGCTCAGAACGGGCATCGCAGAGATGCACCGTGCGAACTAGTACTCGTTAGCGATGATAGCATCGCAGCGCCTTCAGTGACGGCCCGTCTGGCCAGAGCGCCGACGCCTAAAAGCGGCCTCGGCCCGGAAGCCCTTGGACGTGCGCGGAATGGGAGCACAACCCAGCTTCGGCAGACTTCATCCTGCCGAGCACAGGGGCGTCTCGATAGGATCGAGGGACCCCCTAAGGCGGCCATACGATCGCTGCTTTCACCAGGTGAGCCCGACCTCAGGGCGTCATCGCCGCTTCCGGAGAGCGAGCAGTATCGCCCATGGCCAATAGCCGGTTCAGGGCATTCATATACGCCTTGGCGGAAGCCACGATAATATCCGTGTCCGCGCCCCGTCCTGTATACGAGCAGCCGTCCTGCTCGATCCGGATGAACACTTCGCCTACAGCGTCGATCCCCTCCGTGACGGAGTTCACGCTGAACTCAGTGAGCTGATTGGGCACCAGCACAATTCGGTTGATGGCCTTGTACACAGCGTCCACCGGCCCGGTCCCGGTTGCCGCGTCCGTGTACACCGTGCCCTTCTGGTCCAGCAAGCGCACTGTAGCTGTCGCGACGGCTTGAGAGCCGCAAGTCACCTGGACTTGGTCCAGCATGTACGTTTCGGTAATAGCCTGAGCACGCTCGTTACCCATGAGCGAGATCAGGTCCCGGTCCGTGACCTCCCGTTTCTTGTCCGCCAACTCCTTGAAGGCCTCGTAGATCTTCCCCATCTCCTCTTCGCTCGGAGCGTAGCCAAGCTCTTGGAGACGGGCCTTCAGACCGTGGCGCCCGCTGAGCTTGCCCAGCACCAGCTCGCTACGAGGCACGCCCACCGCCAGCGGGTCGATGATCTCGTAGGTTGTCCGCTCCTTGAGCACGCCGTCCTGATGGATGCCTGAAGCATGGCGGAAAGCATTGCGGCCGATGACGGCCTTGTTGGGCTGGACGGCAAACCCGCTGATCTGGCTCACCAGCCGGCTGGTCGCATAGAGCTGGGCAGTGTCGACCTGCGTGTCCACGCCGAAGTAGTCGCTGCGGGTGCGCAGCGCCATGATTACTTCTTCCAGCGCCGTGTTGCCCGCGCGCTCGCCGATGCCATTGATGCAGCCCTCCACCTGCCGCGCGCCGGCTTTCACCGCAGCCAAGCTGTTGGCCACCGACATGCCGAGGTCGTCGTGGCAATGGACCGACAGGCGCACACTATTCCCCAGCTCCGGCACCTGCTGCCGTAGGTACTCGATAAGCTCGGCGAATTGCTCCGGGATCGCATAGCCAACGGTGTCGGGAATGTTGATGGTGGTCGCGCCCGCATCCACCGCCGCCCGCACCATGTGCGCCAGGAACTCCTTGTCCGTACGGATGGAGTCCATGGGCGAAAACTCCACGTCGTCCACGTGTTTTCGCGCCTGGGCCACCGCCTGCGCCGCCAGCTCCACGACTTCCTCGCGGTTCTTGCGAAGCTGGTGCTGAATGTGCTGGTCCGAGCTAGAGATGAACACGTGGATGCGCGGGTGCGCCGCGTCCTTGAGCGCCTCGGCTGCCCGGTCCACCGCCTTGGGATTGGCGTGGGCCAGCGCGGCGATAATGGGACGCCGCACCTCCTGGGCAATCCGCCGGACCGCCTCGAAGTCCCCAGGGGAGCTGATCGGGAATCCGGCCTCTATGACGTCCACGCCGAGCCGGTCTAGCTGGCGCGCGATCTCCACCTTCTCTTCCACGGTCATGGCCGCGCCGGCCGACTGCTCCCCGTCGCGCAAGGTCGTATCGAAAATCAAGACCCGGTCTTCCATGTCAACCTCCCCATCAAACACCTGTTCCTAGGAGGTCGCCGCCTGGATTAGACGGCGACCCAAGTCGCTTACTTCTTCTTCAGGAAGCTCATCATCTCGCGGAGCTGCGCGCCAACCACCTCGACCTCATGGTGAGCGTTCTCATCGCGCATCTTCTTGAAACGCGGCTGGCCTTCATGGTTCTCCGCGATCCACTCCTTCGCAAACGTGCCGTCCTGGATCTCGCGAAGCACCTGCCTCATATTGGCGCGGACGTGCTCGTCGATGACCCGTGGACCGCGGGTGTAGTCGCCGAATTCGGCCGTCTCACTGACCGAGTACCGCATGTAGTTCAGGCCGCCCTCGTACATCAAGTCCACGATGAGCTTCAGCTCATGCAGGACCTCGAAGTAGGCGATCTCCGGTTGATAGCCAGCCTCCACCAGCGTCTCGAAGCCGGTCTTGACCAACTGTGATACGCCACCGCAGAGCACCGACTGCTCGCCGAAGAGGTCTGTCTCCGTCTCTTCCTTGAACGTGGTCTGGACGATTCCCGCCCGCAAGGACCCCACCGCCGAGCCGTAGGCCAGCGCGTTCTGCAAGGCCTCTCCCGAGGCGTCTTGATGGACCGCTACCAGTGCCGGCACGCCCGAGCCGCCAACAAACACCTCTCGCATCCGGTGGCCCGGCGCTTTCGGCGCGATCATGGAAACATCCACGTCGGGCGGCGGGATGACTTCCTTGAAGTGGATGTTGAAGCCGTGCGCAAACATCAGCGTCTTGGAGCTGTTTAGGTAGGGACCGATGGCATCTTTATAGAGCTGGCCCTGTATCTGGTCCGGCACCAGCACCATGATGAAATCGGACGCCTTGGTGACCTCCGCGGGCAGTTCCACCCGAAGGCCTTCCTTCGCGGCCTTCGCCCGGCTGGAGCTGCCGGCGTGCAGTCCCACCATGACGTCCACGCCGCTGTCCCGCAGGTTCAACGCGTGGGCATGACCCTGGCTGCCATAGCCAATAATGCCCACACGCTTTCCCTCAAGCCGTGTCGGATCGGCGTCCTTCTCGTAATAGATCGTTGCCATCTACTGTCCCCCTGAGCAAGATTCTTGTTAAACGCCCGCTAGGGCACTACTTCGGCGTCGGGCGCGTTCTGGTCCAGCGGAAGGGCAGGCGCTTTCTTTCCTCCCGTTGGCACTGTGCCTCGCGCCATGGCCACCCTACCCGTACGCATGAGCTCGCGGATACCGAAGGGCGCCAAGAGCTTGACCATCGCGTCTACCTTCTCCTCGTCCCCCGTCACTTCGATGATCATCGTATCGCTGGCGACATCCACGATATTGGCGCGAAAGATGTCCACGATTTGCATGATTTCCGGCCGCGTCTGCGCGGTGGATTTCACCTTGACGAGCGCCAGCTCTCGCACCACGATGCTTTCGGCCGAGATATCGCTCACCCGCACCACGTCAATAAGCTTGTAAAGCTGCTTGGTCACCTGCTCCACGACCCACTCGTCGCCTTCGACTACGAAGGTCATGCGGGACAGGCCGGGCGCCTCGCTATGTCCGACGGCGAGGTTGGAGATGTTGAAGCCTCTGCGACTGAAGAGTCCTGCCACGCGGGCCAATACCCCCGGGCGGTCCTCTACCAAGGCCGTTATGGTGTGACTGTGCCCGTTCAAGCCAGCCATACCGGGGCCCCCTGTCCCATTGGACCTTCGATCATCTCCGCCACGCTGCCGCCGGCAGGAACATGCGGGTACACGTTCTCCGTCGGCTCCACCCTGAAGTCGATGAGCGCCGGCCCCTCAACAGCCATGGCGTCCTCGATAGCAGTGCGCACCTGGGCTTTCTCCGTCACGCGGATCGCCCAGATGCCGTAAGCGTCCGCCAGCTTCACGAAGTCCGGATTGCCGCTGTACTCCACGGCGACGCGTACCGAGTCGTAAAAGAGGTCTTGGAGCTGGCGCACCAGGCCGAGAAAGTTGTTGTTGAGCATCGCGAACTTCACCGGGACCCGGTTTTCCACAATGGTCGCGAGCTCCGCCATGGTCATCTGGAAGCCCCCATCGCCGGCCACGCTCCATACCACTTTGCCTGGCAGTGCGAAGGCGGCGCCCATCGCCGCTCCCACCTCGAACCCCATCGTCCCCAGCCCGCCCGAAGTGATCCAAGTGCCATGCTCGCGAAACAGGTAGTGCTGCGCCGCCCACATCTGGTGCTGGCCTACTCCGGTAACCATGAGCGCCCGGCCCCCGGTGGCTTCGCACAACTGCTGCACCACGTACTGGGGCAGTAGCTTGTCAGACTCTGGCACTTTGTAAGACGGGTGCTCTTCCTTCAGGCGCTCTATCTCTCTGAGCCACTC
>JBJKQC010000107.1:0-5097 GCA_046705745.1 Dehalococcoidia bacterium | reverse complement strand
CTCTTGTACACCCCGTTCACCTGGGTGCCAGCGTACAACGTGGCCGGGTCTCGCGGGTCTAGCTCCAAGGCGCTGACATGGAGGTCCGCCGGGAGGCCCTGGTTTATGGCCTGCCAGGAGGCGCCGCCGTCCGTGCTCTTGTACACCCCGTTCACCTGGGTGCCAGCGTACAACGTGGCCGGGTCTTGCGGGTCCACCGCCAGCGTGCTGACATGGAGGTCCGCCGGGAGACCCTGATTCAGCGCAACCCAGCCTCCCTGAGCGGCTGGCGCGGATGTCGCTATCGACGTGGGAGTAGGGGTCGGGGTTAGGGCGGAACCCGGCGCCCCACTCGGACCGCCGCACGCAGTAATCAGCAACGCGATAGACAGAGCTAGGGATGCCAGCACTGGCAGACGTGCCATCGGGGGCCTTCCTTCTGCGAGGCTCCGCCGCCCAATCGCCCGATTTCGGCGGCCCATGCGCAATCCTTCGTTCGACATCAACTTTCTTGTGATGTCAGGGACATGAACAATCACGGCAACCAGTCACGATATCCCTGTCGAGCACGCCCACATGGGGCCAAATCACGAACAGCTAACGCACTCTCGTTTTTGTGCGGGGGCACACTTGCAGAGGTGAGAGAGGCGAGGCCAACCGTAGGGCGCCAAAGGGCATCCCTGTATTGCTCAACATGCATACTTTTTTCAGGTACGCCTAGTCTAGCAGGATCGGCGGTCGATCGCGGCCGACAGATTATCCGGCCGAATAGTTGCCGTGCCCTGGGAGCAAGAGTTGTCGGCCTGGGCTGTGATGATAGACTCCCAAACAATTCGGGGTTGCCAGAACGATGCCAGCTCTAGGTGCACGCGATAGATGGCCACAGCAGAGGGTGCCTGCACGGGCGGGCCCTGTCGAGGTGGCCGGAGGCCGCCCCTTGTAAGCTATTCTTGTAAGCTATTCAGGAAATGGGACAGGCCCTCTGTCCCGCCAGTGGCATCCGCTTAGGAGGACCAATCGTGACCACGCACCAGGCCATAGGCGGGATGACAGACCAGCAACTCTTGGACCGCATGCGCTCTACCCACGAAGACCGCTACAACGACGTGTTCTGGGCATTCTTTGACGAAAAGGTGCTCCCTGCCCTTCCCAACCATCCGGTGATCGTGGACCTGGGGTGTGGCCCCGGCCTTCTGCTACGAGACCTCGCATTCCGGCTGCCCGGGGCAGAGCTGCACGGATGCGATGCGACCATCTCGATGATCGAGCATGCCCAAAGCCTCGACTACGGCGACGCAAAGGCGTCATTCGATGTACGAGACCTAGCCAAGGAGCCGGTGCCGTTGGCCGATAGCACCGTGTCGCTGGTGACGATGGGAGCGGTGCTCCACGTGCTGGAAGATCCCTTTGCGATGTTGGCGGAGATACGAAGAGTGCTGGCCCCCGGCGGGCTGCTGGTGGTGCAAGACTGGGTCCGGATGCCGATGCGGGAGTACTTGAACCGTCGCGGGCCGTGGCGGGAACGGCCACCCGAAGAGCAAAGGTCGACCCTGAGGCTGTTCCCAGTGCACAACAAGTACACCGCGGGGGACTGGCGGTGGCTGTTCCGGGACGCGGGTTTCCGCGTGCTGGGGGTGGCATCGCCACGGCCCCACTTCCGGGCGTGGGCGGCGAGGCCGTCCACCAGGTAGGACCGTGGGGTGAGGACCTCTCCGTCTTTACCATGAGCACGAGCGCGTGCGGCCCTTTGAGCGGTCGTCGACTGGGCGGTCAGTCCGCTCAGACCGGCAGCCTCCCGGCCGCGTGCGCGAAAAAAGCAGTGCGGCTCACGAAGAACGTTCTCATCAATGATCTTGCTCGATTCGTCCGCCACATGGACTGAGCGGAGGCCGAGGCTATGGTCTGCTGCCGCACGGGCTTCAGCCGCCGCAGATAGAAGAAAAGCCGGCAGAAGTGGCCGAAAGCGTCATTCAATAGGATCGCGTTGGCATGAGTGATGCCGCTCGCACCGCTTCGACCGCAGCCCAGCTCCGAGCTGCGGGCTTGCCATTGCTGTGCGGCTGTACGCGATAGCGCAGCGGTTGCGTTACAAGATTTCAATGCAATTCGACTCTGCCCAGCAATGAATGCGGGCACGTTGGTCCAAGTTCAGGTGCTCCGGTCCACGATGCGTCGTGTTGCGAGCAATAGACGCGACTCCATGCGACGGCCCTGACCGAATTTCGTTCCTGCCGAATGGTGAGCCTGCGCCGTCCTCGGCTAGGACAGCGTGTCCGCCCTAGCCTGCAGCCGTCGGTCACCGTCCTCCACGGTCAACTCGAACACTTGCCAGGCCAGCCTTTGTAATGCCGCGGAACAATCTGCCTGCTGGAAGACCCTGTGTCTCGCCAGATCGCGAAACTGAACGGGGAGAGCCTCGATTCGACGGCCCATCCCTCCCTGCTCATCCGGCGCCCCCCAGAAGGCATAATTTATGCCAGAATTGATGATTCTGACTGTACACATCGGGCACGGCTCCAGCGATGAGTACAATGTAAGATGGTTAAGACCATCAATGGGGATGCTACGTTTTTCCAATTGGTCTAGCGCCACCATTTCCGCATGAAGATCTGAGCGAAAGTATGGGCTAAAAACCTGATTGTGCCCGCGCGCAAGAATCTCCCCATCTCGGACCAACAGGCACCCAACGCCAAAGTTCCCTTCCCTGGCGGCACTCAGCGCCTCCTGAATCGCGATGGATATATAAGCATCGGCCGGGAGGTCTGCACTTATGCCCGCCCGGTCGAGCTGGTCTTGCAAGTCAGCTATGGCAGTAAAATTCATGCACGATCACCTACTCCTTCGTTCCGGACGGCAGCCAAGTGACGTAATTCGCTTGGGTCCGTAGCCTATGATCAGCTGCCAATGTCTTCATTCCATAACTGCGGGTGTTCCTTAATGAATTGCGACATCAACGCGATACAAACAGGGTATTGCAAGGCCTCGACGGTGACCCCTTTGGATCGGAGAAGATCTTCATCCCCTACGAAGGTCCGGTTTTCTCCGACAACGACTTTCGGGATCCTGTAAAGTAAAATTGCTCCCGCGCACATGGGGCAAGGTGATAACGTGGTGTACAGGGTGCATTCTCGGTATGTGCTCGCCGTTTGGCGGCCGGCATGTTCGAGCGCGTCCATTTCTGCATGCAATATCACACTGCCTCGCTGGACCCGGCGGTTATGCCCTCGCCCAATGATCTTGCCGTCATGGACGAGGACTGACCCAATGGGTATGCCCCCTTCGTCCAGCCCATTCTGTGCTTCCTTGATGGCTGCTTCCATGTATTCATCCATGGGAGCTATTCTCTCGAAGCCACGGCGCTGAGAGCCGTCACGGGCGCCACAAGAAGGGCCGGTCCGTCCTCAGGTGCTGCCGGTAGCACTTCCAATGGAAATAGGAACATCAGGCGAGCCCGGACACTAGCTGCTGGAATTCATCTTCGGTGAAGGCGCGAACGGTATTCGTGCGCACATTTCCTTTCTGGGCAATCGCCAATGCTGCCTTGGCTGCTATTGCGTCGTCCGGAGCATCGATAATGAATATAGTGTCGAAGGCAGCGCACCCCATGACCGCATAGAAGTCTTTCACGCTACCGCCCAGTGATTGCACGATTTTCTTGGCGTTCTCCACTCTAGTTGGGCTCTCGCTGATCCCTTCGATTCCCTGTTGGGTGAAGCTGAAAAACAAGATGTGTGTGGCCACGCTCATCCTCCGCCCATGGTCAATTTCGTCTCATAGAACAACGGGCCCTATCAATCGACCCAGTGGCCCGCCGGGGTTCAGACGGGGCAGGGCCCGTACCCGATGAGCATGCACTGCCGGTACAGCCCACCAATCGGGCTATCATTGGCTGCTCCAGCGCGGCGAAACCCTGCCTGAAGCCCGGTTGGGAGAATAGGTCGACCCCCCGGACAGGCACAATCGCGAATGCGCCTAGGCCGCTAAGCGGGCATCGGCGCTCACAAAAGGCTGATGGCGCTTAGCCGAAGCTTGCCGATCACACCCATTTCTGGATACCCATGCGGTACACGGCCACAAGCGCCGTTAGGTAGCCCAGAATTCTGACTGCGATGATGAGAATGTTCAGAGTATCTTCGAGCCCAACCAAAGTGAGGAGATGTGACACAGCGAAGAACCCAAAGGCAACCCCTACTAATAACGCCGTTTCCGCCTTGTTCCTGGCGTAGGCCCAGAGACCAACGATCAAAGTCGCGGTAGCCAGGACCAGGTTGACAATCGTGATCTCCATATCCGTCCTCCACTCTTCCAAGGATTCCGGGGCCCGCGACCGCCTTTTCTGGCCTTTGCCCAATGGCTAGGAGCAGCATGCCTAGTCTTCCTGCGCGCTTGTCACAGGTCCCACGGTGTATCTGTTGACATTAGCCCGTATCTGCTGCTCATCCCGCGCGCTTCAAAGCCTCACAGACCGTCCAGCGGACTAGCCGGTTTGGCTTTGGCCTTGGCACAAGCCGATCAACGATGACTACCTCCGAACGAGCCTCTGCCGATATGGTCTAATCATCGGCGTGAAGGCACTGTGATATAGGCTTGGTGACCCATGCGTGTCGCGTGTGATGGTAGTGTGAAAGTGCCATGGTCGAGAAAGCCCTGGATCAGAGGGGGACCGTTTTCCATCCCTGGCGAGAAGGGACGTTGCGGCGGTGGTAGGCTAGAATCCAGCCGAAATACTAGCCGCACGCGCTGGGCATGCGGCGCACCAGGAGACGTGAGCCTTGTCCACCACTGCCAGCGAGACCCAGTTAGACCAGCTCTGCGTGAACGCCATCCGTTTCCTGGCGGTGGATGCCGTCCAGAAAGCGAATAGCGGCCATCCTGGAGCGCCCATGGGCGCCGCCCCCATGGCCTATACCCTGTGGGACCGGTTCCTGAAGCACAACCCGAAGGACCCACATTGGCCGGACCGCGACCGGTTTGTCCTGTCGGCAGGCCACGCTTCCATGCTGCTGTACGCCCTGCTGCACCTGACGGGATACGACCTGCCGCTGGAGGAGATAGAACAGTTTCGCCAGTGGGGCAGCAAGACGCCCGGCCACCCAGAGTACGGCCTAACCCCAGGCG
>JBJKQC010000106.1:0-12808 GCA_046705745.1 Dehalococcoidia bacterium | reverse complement strand
GGGGATAACGCTTGCGCCCCTTTATTCGTTGGGTCAGTACGTATTTAGCTATGGTCCATGCCTGGGATGTCGGGACTGACATAGGTGCCTCTCACTCCGAAGGGAATACTACTTCTGGCGTGTGACGAAGAATTCGGCTACGGACCGAAGCTTCTGGCATGCTTCCTGGGCCAACCCTAGCTGTTCCAGAGTGGTTACCGCATCGGCCGCATGTGATTCCGCTACTTGCTGCACGTATTGTCGCGCATCCAATTTTTCCAGCAGCGCCAGCATACGTTCGACATCGGCGACGGCAACTTCAGTAACAGCCATGGCCGCATTCACCCATGCACGGTTGTCCGCTGCGGCGTGCTGCAACATGTACACCATGGGCAGCGCCTTCTTCTTCCTCCGGATATCAGCGCCAACCGCTTTTCCCGTTGACTGCGGGTCCCCCCACACGCCCAAATAGTCGTCCCGTATCTGGAAGGCCAGTCCCAACTTCCGCCCGCATGCCCCAAATGCCGTCGCGGCCCTCTCGTTTCCCGTTGCAATGAGAGCACCCAAGAACATGGCACTTTCGATAAGGGCGCCGGTCTTGCGGCTGATCATGTCGAGATAGTCGTCAACACTTACACGCTCCGCCTGCTCGAACGAGATGTCAAGGTATTGGCCCTCGATCATCTCAAGGTAGCCCTGCGTTAGGCGCATGGACGCGAACGCGGCGACATGCGGAGGCGTTGGACCAACAGCCAGTCCCGAGAAAACCCGATCCGCCACCGATCGCATGGCGTTGCCAGCCGCCACCGCTTCTGGTATCCCTCGGACGCTCCACAGCGTTGCGCGCCCTCGGCGGGTGGTGTCACCGTCTTGGATGTCATCGTGTATAAGGGAAAAGTTGTGGACCAGTTCTAGGGCTGCCGCGGCAGGAAGCGCCGTCCGCCAGTCGCCTCCGGCGAGCTCGCAGGCCATAAGGCAAAGGAGCGGCCGGAGTGCCTTCCCGCTGTCCTCGTCCGCAGGTCTCCCATCAGCGTCCTCCCAGCCAAGGTGGTAGCGAAGCAATTTGAAAAAACCGGAATCCGAGTCCGGCACGGCATCACGAATGGACGCCTTCACTGCTGGAAGGTATCGGGCTTGGAGAGCGGCCACTTCTTGTTCCGCTGTCGCTATCACGGCCTCGTCTCCTGAGGCTGGTACCCGCGAACCGATAGGCTAGGCACTCGCGTAACGGCACCGTTATGGCGTAAATGGCGTAGTTAAGGGCAGCGTAGCGCGCTGCGCTTTCGGGTGTCAAGCGCTTCGCAACGCCACCAGTCGTTCTGGCTAGCCGGCAAGGCCTATGCGCCAATGGTTGAGACACCTAGGCGTAGCAACAGTTCGGCGGTGTGAAGGATGCCCAGACGGAAGTAGGCCTTCTGAATGTTCTCGTTCGGCGCGTGGATTCGATTACCCGGATAGTCGATCCCGCAAGAAGCAACGGGGACACCGAGGATGTCTTGGACGGGGTGCTGCGGTCCGGTCCCTGTCATGCTTGGTTGGATGTAAGGCTCGCTCCCATACACTGCTCGCGCTGATTCGCGCACCAGATCCACAAAGGGGTCATCAACTGGAGTACGGGCAGGATGCTCGGAACTGTGGACGGTGATCTTGATGTCGCTGAATCCGTGAGAGTCAAGGTGCTCACGCAGGCTCGCGAGCACCTCCTGCGGGTCCTGGTTGGGCACGAGGCGGAAGTCAAGCTTGGCACGGGCGACCGCCGGAAGAATGGTCTTCGCACCTCGGCCTGCATAACCGCTGACAACCCCCGCAATATTGCACGTCGGTTCCGTTACCAGGCGGCGGCGAAACTCGTACCCGGTGGCTTCTCCCAGGGCCATCTCTACGCCTAGATTATGCAAAAACTCCCGGGACGTATCCGGCAAGGCACGGATTGCTTCGATCTCCTGATCGAGGGCAGGTCGGACCTTATCGTAAAACCCATGGAGCAGCACTCGCTCTGATGAGTTTTTCAGTGTGTTCAAGGCCCAAACGATTCTCCAAGCAGGGTTCGGCACGACAGGGGCGTAGGATGAGTGCGAGTCGGTGGAAGCCGCCACGCACTCCAGTTCCACGTACAACAGTCCCTTCACGCCAAGAGTAATTAGCGGGCGACCGTCCCAGTTGACGCCGCCGCCCTCCCAAATGCACGCGTCAGCCCTGAGCCGGTCCGCATTCTTCCAGACGAAGTCGTGAAACCCGGGGCTGCCTATCTCTTCAGCACCTTCCAGGCACCAGCGAATGCGGACGGGCAACTCGCCCAGAGTCTCTCGCAGGGCCTTGATGGCAGCGAGCCGTGCGATAATCGGCCCCTTGTCGTCCGAGAGTCCGCGTCCGTAGATGTATCCGTCCCTTTCGGTGGGCTCGAAAGGCGGTGTCTCCCACTCGTCGAGCGGGTCGGGAGGTTGGACGTCGTAGTGGTTATAGAAGAGGACTGTCTTGTTACAGGCGCCACCTGCTTCCGCAATGACGGCCGGATAGTCTGGGTCCGCTGTCGGCACGAGGTCGGCTTTGAAGCCGGCCTTGCGCAGCTCGTCCACCACCATCTCGCCGCACTCGCGGACCCCCAAGCGCTGGGCGCTGATGCTGGGCTGCCTCGCCAAGCGCTTCAGATCCTCGATCGTTTCATCGAGGTTCGCGTCGATGTAAGCCTCGGTTCTGTGCTGCATTGGAGAACCACCGGATAGTCCCCTGCCGAGAAGGCAGGGGACTATGGGGATTATTGGATGGTGGGAATAGTGGTCGTGACGCGACTGGCTGTCAAGGCGGCCGTTCCAGCGAGCTACAGCAGGCTGGCTGAGCTACCGAAGATCATTCCGACGACGATTAGGTCGATTACGAGGACAACAACATATCCAATGACTACGACGCCTACCGCCCTGCCGGTGGACGTGTAGTCAAGGGCTTGCCGCACTCCGATCACCATACAGACGATTTGCCA
Organism: Dehalococcoidia bacterium; assembly: GCA_046705745.1. Taxonomy (GTDB): domain Bacteria; phylum Chloroflexota; class Dehalococcoidia; order Lucifugimonadales; family Australimonadaceae; genus JBJKQC01. The sequence continues at coordinate 9,852 of JBJKQC010000106.1, read as the reverse complement.
TATGGCCACCACGAACGCGACCAAGGCGCCCAAGACCGGGATGAAGCTGAAGATTCGCAGAATCCCAGGCGCCTGGGCATAGCCGGTGACGCGAGCAAGTTGCCCCCAGTCGGCCTTGGTCTCGGGCGTTGGCAGAAGACGCGTCCCTACGAAGTAGGTGATCCACGCCCAGATTGCCCAACCTACGATGGCCCAGATTATTCCCGCTATCAGCCCCAGGATTCCCCCCGAAATGAGGGCGCCAATGCCCGAGGCGAGCGCTACGATCGCGACGACGAGCAAGGCCTCGGGCAGCAGCATTGCGTTGGCTTCCACCTCCTCATAAAGGCTTACGTCCAGTTTCGCGGCGCGGAACATCCTGCCAAAGACTGTCGATGCGGCAGTCCTTCCGAACATGGCTGACATGGCATGCCTCCCGTTTGCCCGACTAAGCCTCGTGGCTTCCGTGGGCCTGAAATTGGCGGAGAGTGTAGCATTCTTAATGGCAATGGCGTTAGGGCTGAAGCCCTAGCCGCCGAGGAGCATGTCCCATGACTCAGGCCGTTAGGTCGTCAATAGACCTCTTCCCGCGTATGGCGGTGGGCGTAATGGGGTCCGCGGGAGGAGACCTTGATAGCGAAGTCTGCGACAAGGTGCGCCGGTTTGGGGAGTTCGTTGGCAAACGAAACCACGTCCTCATTACTGGAGCCGCACCTGGCCTCCCCCAGTATGCTGTATTAGGTGCGAAGTCGGCCGGAGGTATGGTTGTGGGCGTGTCACCGGCCCTGAATCTGCAGGAGCACGTCCAGCGGTACCGATCTCCTACCCGTGGGTACGACGCCATTATCTACACGGGCAGCGGCCTCATGGGCAGGGAAATTGAGAACATCAGAGCTTGCGATGTGGTGATGTTCGCCGGCGGCAGGTCAGGCACACTGGGCGAGTTCGCGATAGCTTATGACGAGGGCAAGGTAATCGGTGTGTTATGCGGCACAGGTGGCGTTGCGGACTCCATAGAGGATATCTTGAGAATCGTCAACAAGAGGACGCAGGCGACGATTATTTATGAGAACGACCCCGAGGCGTTGCTGGACGGGCTGGAGCAGGTTTACGGAGAACGGATATACCCGATGCAGCTGCAGATAATGTCCGGCCACGATCCAGACGGGAAGCTCAACTACTAGGGGCCTCCAGCGAGCTGGCTCCCCCGTTCATCAAAGCCCGAGGCACACACGCCGCTGGGAGACAGTCCCTCGAAGGCCGTGTGGCCTATGTTCGCTTCACTAGAGACCGGTATCCCCGTAACCCAGCGACTGCGGGGATCCGAATGCTATAAGCTCCTTGCTTTGATGGCACGGGAAGGCGGCTTTCAGGGCAGTCATGGAGGAGCAAGAGAGGAGCTTATTCTGCAATAACGCGATACCATTCAGTGCATGTTGTCACTCTCAGGCAGAGGAGCGCTGGTTGCAGGCACGCGTCGCATAGGGGCTATCGTAGCCCGTCGGCTTGCCGCCGAAGGGGTCAACCTCGCCATCATGTACCACCTTTCCCGTACGGCGGCCGAGGAGTTGGCGCGGGAAGTCGAGCAGACCGGGGTGCGTGCCCACCTTATTCAGGCCGACATCGCCGTCGAGCGTGAAGTGCGCGCTGCCGTGGACGAGGCGACGGAAGCTCTTGGCGACCTCTCCTTCCTAGTTAACCTAGTCTCTGATTTCCCGAGAGTCCCCTTCGAGCAACTCGACTCCCCTGCATGGGACCAGGAAATGGCCTGGGCCAAGGGAGGGTATTTGATTGCGCTGTCCGCCGCGCGCCGCATGATCGCCAATGCCGGTCCCACGCGTGGTCATATTGTGCTGTTCAGTGACTGGGCGGCGGGCGAAACGCCTTACCGTAACTATCTTCCTTACCTCACGGCCAAGGCGGCCACGGACTTCCTGTGCCGGGCGCTAGCCGTGGAGCTGGCGCCGCATGGCATACTCGTGAACGCCATCGCGCCAGGGCCGACTGCCCGGCCTCCTTACGTCAGCATGGAGGAGTGGGAGCACGAAGTGCTAGCGAGGGCTCCTCTGCACCGGGAGTCGTCTGCAGAGGAGATCGCAGAGCTGGTGGCATTCCTACTCAAATGCGAGACGGTAACCGGAGAAACAGTACGAGTCGACTCCGGCCGTCATCTGGCGGGGCCCGGAACGGAGATGATGCCTGGTGTGGAAATAACTGAGGAGACCTCTGATGGCATATCACCGGGTGACGAAAGTCATTGATTTCTGCTATGGCCACCGGTTGTTGGACTACGATGGTCAGTGCCGGTACCTCCATGGACACAATGGCCGGCTGGAGGTGGACGTCGAATCGCCTTCGCTGGATAAGTTGGGCATGGTGATGGACTTCAACGAAGTCCGCAACCGGGTGAAGCGTTGGGTGGACGATAACCTCGACCACCGTATGCTGCTTTGCGAAGCGGACCCGGTACTTCCGGTTCTGCGGCAGATGGCTGAGCCTGTTTATGTCATGCCCGAAAATCCCACGGCCGAGAACATCTCCCGCCTCGTCTATCAGGAGGCCCGCCGGCACGGCGTGCCCGTGCGGGAAGTGCGGCTGTGGGAGACGCCTTCCAGCTACGCCTGTTATCGTGAGGAGGCGGAATGACGGAGACTGCCGTCCTGACCAGCGGAGGCATGGACAGCGCTATGTTGCTGGCTGACGTCGCCGAGGAAGGGCCCGCCCATCCACTGTATGTCCGCGCGGGGCTGGCGTGGGAACAAGAGGAGAAGCTCGCGCTGGAGGCGTTCATCTCGGCGATAGCCCACCCGAACGTGGCTTCCCTGACCGTGCTGCTATCGCCTATTGCTGAAGTCTATGGCCGCCACTGGAGCGTCAGCGGGGAAGGGGCTCCCGCCGCCGGCAGCCCCGAGGAATCGCTGTTCCTGCCGGGCCGCAACATCTTGCTTCTGGGCTTGGCTGCGGTCTGGTGCAGTGTCCGCGGCATCCGCCGGGTAGCCATTGGGACGCTAGCCGCGAATGAGTTCCCGGATGCGCAGCCCGGATTTTTCGCGGCCTACGCCAACGTCCTCAGCCAGGGCCTGGGTACGCCCATCGAGGTCCTAGCGCCCTACGCCGGCCAGCGCAAGGCGGGCCTTATACGCACCCATGCTCATTTGCCGCTGGCGCTCACGCTCACTTGCGCCGAGCCTCGGAATGGGAAGCACTGCGGCATTTGTATGAAGTGCGAAGAACGCCGGCTTGCGTTCCGCGAGGCGGGAATCGTGGATCCCACCAGTTACGCCGTGTTTTAGGATGCCAACTCCGGCATCCGCTGCGTCAGATCGATCCAGTCTTTGGCGCTTATGGCGTCTTTCGCTATCCCTCTTACGCCTTGGAATGCCTGTGGCGGCATCACGCTGCCAAGCACGCGTAGGTATCCCTCGCGCTCAGACTGGTCTTGGAGTTTGAACATCCACCCCAGGATGGCCGGCATCTGGTCACGGGGCACCTCGGCGGACATCTTGCCGGAAATGGACGCCTGCTCATCGAAGGGAATGTGCTCGTCGCAGAACGGGACTAGCTCGTTCTCCTCCATGGTCAGGTGCGCGTTTATCTTCTCGACCATCTCGGAGACGGCCTCATACGACCTCTCGGTGTTTGAGGACGCAAGGGCGGCGCGCAACTGGTCACGCAAGGCGTCCATCTGCCGGTGGGCTTGCTCGTAGGCCCTGGACGTGCCCGGCACTTTGGCGTCCACTGCCGGAAAAAGATGGACCTCTTCGGCGTGCTCGTGAATCCGCAGGAAGCCTTCCCAGAATCCGAAGCGCTTGGCGACTTGTCCGATGTCGCCAACGCCGAGGCTAGCGATGACGGAAAGCTCCTGCTTCATGCCTTTCAAGTCATTTCGGATGGGAGCGTGTACAAAACGGACCGCGCCAAGGGGACCAGACATGGGTCACCTCACTTGTGGAATCGGCGGCTGCTTGGACTGCGCTTGCTTGGGCAATGCCTGTTGCTCGCGCTCTTGGCGCCGGCGCTCGGCGCGGGTTAAAGGCTGGTCGACCTTTATGGGCCAGACGGACTCGGCGCGGCAGGGGGCGTCCGGGGCCAAATCGCGCGGGTCGGCCAGGAAGACCTCCCGGGCGGGGTCGCCAGTGGTCTTGATGTCGTGCTCGTGGAGGTAAGTGTGCACGGCGCGGTGAGCTTCCGGGATGTCGATGTGCGGGCCTTCATAGACGGTGTAGGCGACCTTCCCTCCGGGCACCGTGTTGACGTGCACCCGCTCGTTCGCTTCTACTTCTACGGGGACTGGGTAGCCTACCTCCACGTCCACCAGGAAGCTGCCGACCTCATAGTAGATGGCTAGCGGCGGTCCTGCGGGCTTGATTCCCTGGGAGTCCAGGTACTCGGCCGTCTCCGTCAGGAGTTGGCGGACCTTCTCTGGCACCTTGTTCAGGGTCGTCTTTACCCGGACCGATGCAATCTTCTGCTCGGGTATGTCCTTGATCTTGATGTCGTAGTCCATGCTCAGTCCTCCGCCTGGTAGAACGTCTGGCTATTCGTTCCTGTCCTCGTGCTATCATCCTAGCCTGCTTGGCAGCCAATTGGCGAGATATCGCGTGTCATGAGACACCCCCCACCCCGGCCAGGGTGGGGGGTGTCTCATTTACAGGAGCGGGCGCTCGGTTATCAGTCCTATGGGTTCCCCTGGGGGTTCCCGCAGAGGTTGCTGTTGTTGTAGCCGGTTTGCGGGCCGTCGGCGCCGGGCCCTGTAGAGCCGCCTGTGTAGTGACCCGAGACGTCGTTTCCAAGGTTGTAGTCCTTGCCGAAGGCGTCGAAAGAGCCGTGGCCTGCACAGTCCGTCTGGGTGTTTGCGACGTTATACCCCGGCTGCGTTCCGTAGTCGGATCCGTTACCAAAACTGCTGGCCAGCGCAGCGGTGGCGGGAAGCGCAAGTACCCCCACTACGACCATCGCAGTGATCACTAATCGTCTCATCTTCATGCTCATAGCCTTAAACCTCCGCTGAGCTAGTCTCCCGCAGGCCGGCAAGCCACTTGCCTGAATCGGACAGCCCTTCTTCGCTCCTGCGATATCGCCGGCCCGACAGGGTGGCGCGACCGTATCGCTACAATGCAGCGCCGTCAATCGTCGCCGTTTGGGTAAGATTAACTAATGCGCATCAGCGGCGACGGCTACAGGACGATTCCGTCTTTGCGCCCGGAGCCCGTGCTGGTCCGGCGAGGTCACCCCTGGACAAAATGATGGTTCGGCAACATGCCCCGCGCGCATGAGCCAGCGATTGGAGCTGTGCCTGAGACGACTATCCGCCCCCGCCGCCGGCGCCTTCCACGATGCCCGGTGCGGTCATGCGGCGGGGATCAAGAAGCTTGTCGAGCTGCTCGTCCGAGAGCCCAGCTTTCTCCTTGGCGATCTGGCGGATGGTGATCCCTCTCGCCGCGGCCTCCTTGGCCAGGGCCGCAGCCTTGTCGTAGCCGATGGCCGGCGTCAAACCGGTGGCCATCATAAGGCCCTGGTCCACCATGTCCGGTCCTTTGCTGGTGGCCTTGATGCCCCGCAGGCACTGCACGTCCAGATTGCGGACGGCGGATGCAAGCAGCGTGATGGCCTGGTGGATGTTGTACCCCGCCACGGGCCAATAGGTGTTCAGCTCGAAAAAGCCGCCCTCAGCGGCCGCCGCCACGGCGGCATCATTGCCGATTACCTGACACACTACCTGGACCATGGATTCTGGTATGACCGGATTCACCTTGCCTGGCATGATGGAAGAGCCTGGTTGGACCTCTGGCAGCAGCAACTCGCCTAGGCCGGCCCGGGGGCCAGAGGATAAGAATCGGATGTCGTTGGCGATCTTCTGGAGTGAGACGGCCACGCTGCGCACGGCGCCGCTGGCGGCGAGGAGGGTGTCCTGGGTCGCCTGAGCCTGGAAGTGATAGGGTGTCTCCTTCACGGGCAGCTTGAGCTCCTCGCCTAGGACGGTACAGGTGCGTGCCGCGAACTCCTCGTGCGCATTGATGCCAGTGCCGACGGCCGTGCCGCCCAGCGCGACTTCGCACAGCGCCGCCACGTGCGGCTCCTAACGGGTCACAGCGAGGACCAGCTGCTGTGCGTACCCCAAAATCTCCTGACCGAGGCGGACGGGGGTCGCGTCCTGCAGGTGCGTGCGGCCCGTTTTGATGACATCCCAGAAATCGCGGGACTTAGACTCCAGCGTGGCCCGCGCCTGATCGAGTGCGGGAATGAGGTCATATTGGATCGCCTTGGCCGCCGTCAGGTGGGTCGCTGTAGGAATGACATCGTTGGACGACTGTGCCATGTTGACGTGGTCGTTGGCGTGGACGTGCTTGCCGCCGCCGATGATCTCACGAGCACGGCGGGCGATGACCTCATTGGCATTGGTGTTGGTGGAGGTACCAGAGCCGGTCTGGAAGATGTCGACCACGAAATGGGAGTCCCACTTCCCTTCGATCACCTCCGTGGCCGCGGCGACGATGGCGTCGGCGACCTCGCGGTCGAGCAGGCCGAGGCCGGCGTTAGCGCGGGCGGCGGCGCGCTTTACCTGGGCGAGGATGTGGATGAAGTCGGGTGGGTAGCGCAGGTTGCTCACGGGGAAGTTAAGCACCGCCCGTTGGGTTGAAGCGCCCCAATAAGCGTCCGCGGGAACCTCCATCTCTCCCATGGTGTCGCGCTCGATGCGCATTGCCTTTGTCTCGGTCATCGTGCCGTTTGCCTCCTTCTTCCAATGTCCTCACAAGCTCCGTAGCCTCGACGGGGCCACAAGTCCGTCATGTTAACGCTCGAAGCGGCCAGGCGCCACTTTACGTCGGCAGTGAGCAGTGGCGGCATAGTGATATGAAAACATCACTTCCGCCGGCGTTTTGCCGAACCCGATTTGTGGCCGTCGCCGGGCCGAGGGGAGCAAAGTGATGTTTTGCATCAGTTTGCGTCTCGTAGTGCCGAACCAGTAGTGCCCCGTAACCGGAGAGGCGCGGCCGGCACCGGGGAAATACCGCTATCAATTTGGCGGTATTTTCAGGAATTTGGGGAGAGGGATCCAGGGCCGTAGACTGCCTGCACGCAAAATAGCGCTGTTTCATAGCGATATGCGACTCGTGATTCCGCAACCGACAGAGCCTCCGATGGGGAGATAGCGCGGCGATATGGTGCACGGGCAGGGCGGTCAACGGAACGTCCCTACATGCCGCGGCCTGGGACAGGGGCCGGCGGCGATGCTGTTTACGTGGCCGTAGTGCGCGGGACAAGAATATTATAGCATATGACGATATAGATAAATCAATGAACAGTGACCGGCGAACAAATGCAAAAGCGATCACGGCGTGTACCGCTGGCTGGGGTGCCCGAGTTCCGAGCATTGCGGCACACGCCGTGACCCTATGCCTTGGCCCCAGCAGGCCGGGCTGGGGCCAAAGCTGATTCTTCTAGTAGCTGCTTCCGCTAGATGATGAGGTGGTAGAGGTGGTAGCCGTAGGAGACGGGCTAGGCGAGGCGGAAGGAGTCCCCGCAGCCCCCTGGATGGCGCTACCTTGCGGCGAAACCACGTACCACTTGCTGAGCTTGCCCTGGCCGTTCACATCACCTGGCTTTTGGTCACTACTGTAGCGGTACAAGGGCCAGCCGTTATAGGTTACCTGCATCGAGCCGTTGGAAAGTGGAGTCGTGCCCAGCAGGCTGCTCGTGACGCCGGCACCTGCAGTGGGCTGGCCTGAGGTGGTCAATGGAGGCCAGAGCGTGGCGCAGGTCCCCGTGCACGTGCCCGGCCCCTTCCCGTTGTCAGGCTCATAGAGGTACAGCGTATAGCCTTGGGCATCGGTCAGAATCGTGCCGAGGCCGGGGACCGTCGTGGTTTCCACCATGGCGGCCCCAGAGGAGGGGATGGTGCCGGTGGCCGTTGGCGAAGGTGATGTCGGAGTAGTCGTTGGTGAAGGTGCGATTGGACTCGCCGTAGCCGTAGGGGAGGCCGGAGTCGTGGTTGGTGTAGTGGGTGCTGGGGTTGTTGTGGCTGCAACAGTGGGAGTCGGCGTCGCCGATTGTCCGCCACCGCACGCCGTGAAGGTCAAGAGGCCGAGCGCCACCAAGGGTGTGAAGGCCAGAGTAAGAGTAGGTCTGTTCCAGTGGATCCGCTTCATAAGATTCCTCTCCCGTGCCGCAGAATGTTTACCTGATGGCTTTACGCATAGCCTCGCTGGATGGATCAGGCGCAAGGCGCCTGATTGCCCGGGTCCTCAGCTGAATGTCCGGAGTGCTCCGGGGGGATAGACTGTGGACCTTGTGGGCTAGGTGGGCTTTGTGGACGGTGCCTTCCTTCTGTAGAGTGCGCCCACGAAGGGTTCGGATTGCTCCGGCGGAGTTGGATTGAACAGGCTGGTAGGAGGGGCACTTGGCGGAAACAGAACGTACGGTGATGATGGACCGCATGGGCCGGTGTGCACGGATCGCTTGGGAGCACGGCGTCGAGGAATACGGTGCGGGTGCCATCCGTGGCACGGGGGTAACGACCGGACACCTATTGCTGGGCGTACTGGAGGAGGGGGAGTGCGCTGGCGGCTTGGTGCTGGCGAGGCTGGGGCTCGACCTACCCCTCGCGGCGCGTATCACACGGTTTACACTGCTCCATGGACGGCGTCGCGATGGCGTGGAGCAGCCGACCGTGGCATGGGAGGAAGTACCCCACACTCCAGCCGCATGGACGGTGATGAATGTTGCTTTGGCGGAAGCGAACCTGTTCAGCGCCACATATCCCATTGGCACGGAGCACCTTCTGCTAGGGCTGCTACGGGTGCCCGACGGGACCGGATGCAGAATCCTGCGCTACTTTGGAATCGACGAGAATGGCGTCCGCGCCGCTCGCGACGAGCTGTGGGAGCTACTGCGGCTGTCTGAGTAGCGAGCCCACGAGCTAAGGCTAACCGCCTTGGACGACTACTGGCGGTGGACCGTTGGGGTGAACGCGGGGCGCCCCTACTGGCGCACCCGTATGCGCCAGTAGGGGCTGAAATGCTGTCATGCTCCAGCTGCTGACACGACCATGTCGGTAACAAACCCGAGCGTTAGTCCAATCACGATACCCCACATGAGGATATCCTTGGAGCCGATCTTGCGGCCCACGTCCAGCAGCTCGGCGATTACGTAGAAGATCGACCCCGCCGCAAGTCCCAAGAACGCGATGGAGACCGCCGCATTCACAAAGCTCTGGCCTACTATTGTTCCCAGGAAGGTGGGGCCGCCGCCTATGAGGCCGAGGAGACCGAGGAACGGCCAGCTCGGACGGTCCAACTCGGTCGACAGTGGGCCGACAATGCCGAATCCCTCGGTGGCGTTGTGCAGGCCGAACCCGATCACCAGCATAACCGCCAAGGCGATTTCCCCCGAGGCGGCCGATTGGCCGATGGCCAGGCCTTCCGAGAAGTTGTGGAGGCCGATGCCGACTGCGATCATCACCGCCAGCTGACGAGCTGGTGAGAAAGAGCGGCGAGCTACCGGCGCCAGATCAGCAGCATGGGATCCTCCCGAGGGAGGATTCGACCGCATACGCCGCTCCTTCATCCAACGCTCGTAGTAGACGAGGCTCAGGAGGCCGACGGTAAAGGCGAAAAACATCACAGCGCCGTAAGAGGCCACGCGTCCCCACTGGCCTCCGGCTACTTCCGCATTCTCGCTTGGCTCAATGGCGGCGGAAAGGACGTCCCAGAGCAAGAAGAGCAATATGCCGACCGCAGTCGCGGTTAGGAACCCTCTGGTCTTCGGTCCCAGGGCGCGGGCCCGACCAACCGGAAGGCCGATGAATATGGTAGCGCCCGCGATGAAGCCTAAGAGCACTATCTGACCGGAGGTCATTGGAGACGCTCCTTT
>JBJKQC010000105.1:0-3773 GCA_046705745.1 Dehalococcoidia bacterium | reverse complement strand
GGGCCGAGCACCTAGCTGCTCGGCCCGTGCCTGGGCTCTGTCGCCGCATGCGGGCGGCCGGATTTGGCACGCCGGGCCTAGGCGCGTGCCACGAGTTCATGGTGAGGGGCGACCGGCGCCTTATCCTGCCGAACCCACATGCAGGGGGCATCAGTGTCGCCTTGCTCACCCGCATCCTACTGCAGGCGGGTCTGGGCAGAGACGAATGGAAAGCGTTGTGAAGATGAGGCGTCTTGGCAGCGCATGTGCCAGGGGCTCGACACGCACACCTAGTCAATAGCGGAGGTTCTTGGACGGGGAGTTCGACTCTCCCCCATCTCCACCATGAACACGACGGAGGCCCGTAGGAAAAGGTGGGGCCTCCTTGTTGCGTAAGACCGCCTTCTTCTCCCTGCGATCCACCGTTCATCTGGTCATCTGGCCCAGCAGAGGGTCCTTTCAGGATAACACTCAGCATCAGCGGCGGCGCTGAGCGCCGTCCGCTGCATGCTGTTGTTAGATGTCGCCATGCTGGTCCCCCCTTGCCGACAGAACGACATCGTTCAACACTTCGACGAGTGAAAACACGGCGATATGGTATGCGTCAGCCTCCGACTGGTGGAGTCGCGCGATGGGGAGGTCGCGTTCCCAGTCATACGCGACAACGTATGAGTTCTGACCGACAACTTCCCAATCGAATCCCCAGTGCGCGAAGCCGTTGCGCACAAGCCTAAAGGTTCGCTCGGCGAGGAAGTCCCGCGCTGCCGTGATTATCGGCCAGTTGGAACCGTAGAGCCCCTTGAACGGGGAGTCGTCGGCACCCATGAACCTCCCAATGGGGCCGTCAATGATGAGGAAAGTCGGTAGCCAGCGACCCAGGAACCATCCACGGGCAACCACCGGTTTTATCTCGTCTGGCGCGTCTTGCCATCGCGCCCGCGCTGCCATGGAGATGTAGGTAAACAGCATCTGAACCGCGCGAGGCAGAGTGGTATGCACCCGGACGTAGTCTTGCAAGGCTCGGCAGAAGGCTCTCTCGTCCATCAGCCGCTCGCACTCGCTGTGGAGCGCCGTGAACGGCTGGGACTGCAAAATCCACGCCGAGGACAAGCCCCGCGCCTTCAACTTGTCGAAGGCATCACGGAGAATCACGTCCTTCTCAAGCGGTGAGTATGACTTCTCCATTGCGCTTCCATCGGCCTTGCTGAATCGCTCGGACATCTAACAATGATTAAGCGGACCCGTATAACCTGCCGCCGGTGACGGTCTGTCCGCCGAACATCTCTTTGCGGACCGAGCGCGAGACCAACAACTGTGCCCTGCGACCCGACTGCTTTGGCTTGGGATGTTATGCCGGCCCGCACGGCACCTCCCTCACATCTTGCCCACCAGAGTACGGACCCGGGACGAACCTGTGTGCAGGACGCGAGTATAAATCATCGTGGTTTTGACGTCCCTGTGGCCCAAAAATCCTCGACCGTTCAAATGTCGCAACCCTGTTTCAAAAGGAGCGCGGCTAAGGAACGGCGTAACGTGCGGCCCAGTAACCCGTTTGGTGAGTCCAGCACTTGCAGTCGAAGGAACACTTCAGCGTGGGCGCGCCGTGTTAGAGCTGGGGCATTACTCACAATGATTTCCTTGTGGAGCCGCCTAATCTGGGACCAATTCAGGAACAGGAGGGAGACTGCCCTTTTGAGGCGGCGAGGGAGCGGCTAGCGATGGAGAGTCGAAACGAAGGCCGGCGTGCCGGAGAGCATCGCCTCGAACGCCGGCTTCGGCCTGATGCTGAGGGTGGTCTTTGCATCGTGCACGTCCACGTAGACCGCATCCAGGATCGTGAGGAGCAAGCGGCGGCGCTCTGAGAGATCGGCCAGCGCGCACAGCTCCGGCAGCCGTTGGGCGGGCCGTCCGGCTTCAGCGACGGCGGCCCAGCGCGGACGGGCCTATACTGCCGCGGGGGAAGTCTTCGCCGTCGACGGCGTCATTGCGATGCGGGCGTTGGCGCCCAGCACTGCTGCCTGCGCGCAGGCGGCCAACCCGCGAGATGTAATGGGCTTGCCATGCCCGGTCGGCCCGGTCCTTTGCGAAATGGCTATCACACGGAACATACCCCCGCAGGTGAGGTCCGCCGGGCGACAGCTCGCCGGCTCCATGACGACGAGGCCGCCCTGCTATACTCGCCCCACGTGACTTTGACAGGGAGGCCGGGATGCTGTTCCTCAACAACGCTGATGTTCTGCAGGTGCTCACCATGGAGGACTGCGTGCGTGTTCATGAGGAGGGCGAAGTCGAGCTTGCCCGGGGGGAGCTCGCCGCGAGGCCACGGGTCGACACCATCGTGACGACACCGACACCCGACCACTACTACCGCTGGGGCACCGTGGAGGCGGCGAGCAAGGCATCGCAGACACTGGCGATCCGCATGAAATCGGATGTTATCTTCTACGAGCAGTCCGGCAGTAGCTTGGTGGAGGAAAAGTATGCGAGCCGTCCGGGATTGTTCTGCGGACTGGTGATGCTGTTCGATACTTCCAATGGCGAGCCCCTCGCCGTCATCCAGGACGGGAACCTCCAGCAGGCACGTGTCGGCGCCAAGAATGCGCTTGGTGCCAAATACCTGGCACGTGCCGATGCCAAGGTGGTCGGCATGCTTGGCTCAGGCGGACAGGCCAAGAGCCATCTGGAGGCCTTCGCGACGGTCCGGCCCATCGAGCGGTGCAACGTCTTCAGTCCCACCCAGGCCAACCGGGAAGCCTACGCGCGCGATATGAGCGCGAAGCTGGGATTCGAGGTCGTGGCCGTATCCTCACCGGAAGAGGCGGTGGCGGGAGCGGATATCGTTGCGTGCTGCACTAACTCCATGCGCCCGGTCCTCTTTCCCGAGATGGTGCAGCCAGGCATGCACATCACGGTCGTCTCGAACGAGTGGGACCCCGAGGTCCCACGGATGGTCGACGTCACGGCAGTCTCCGCCGAGAGCCACCTTTTTCAGGGCGCTGCCATCGACGAGTCGCAGGGCCGGGGAGGGGCAGCGGCGGTCTACGCCGCGGCGAGTACCAGCGAGCTGGCCCGCCTCGCAGCGATCTCAGGCAACCGATACGGCGAGCTGCCGCTCCGCCAGGGGCGACAGGCACCGCGCACGACACGCTCCGTCCCCATCGCCGACCTCATTGCAGGCACAGCGCAGGGTAGGGTCGACGACACCGAAGTAAGCTCTTCCCAGGGAATCGGCGCCGGGGGGACGTCGGGCCTCTCCTTCGTGGTTGTGGGGCGCTTGGTGTATCAACTCGCCCGTGAGCGAGGCCTCGGCACCGAGGTGCCAACGGACCTGTTCATCCAGGACGTGCGCAATTAGCCGGCCGACCCTTCACACCTCAGTCTGATTCTGCCATCCGAGGGCTGGTCGCTGCCGCTTCGGCAACAGCCTCCGGAGATGCGGCTTCGCGTGAGCGAAGAACAAGCACCGGCCCGTTGGAGTGGCGGACCACGCGGTCTGCCACGCTCCCCATGATTGCTCTGCCGGCACCCGAGCGGCCGTGCGTTGTCATGATCACGAGGTGATTGGGCGTGGTCTGGGCATACTCCAAGATCGTCTTGTTGGGAGTCCCCATGGTGACCATGGGCCTCACCCGATCGACCCCTTTTGCAGAGACCGAATCGGCCAGCTGGCTGATATACCTCTGAGCGGACGCCTCCGCGTTTCGCCGAATATCCGCCACCTCGGGCCCTGGGACCGGTAGCCCCTCGGTGGCATACGCATAGACCGGTACCGGGACGACGCGCAATAGCGTCAA
>JBJKQC010000104.1:0-2908 GCA_046705745.1 Dehalococcoidia bacterium | reverse complement strand
CATTCGATCGTCCGCCTCGGGAGCGCCCGCATCACCCAGTGCGTCCGACCATCACCTGCATCTGTGACCTCGGCGAAGCGGCCCATGGCGAGCGACAAGTTCCGCGGCTCACGCCAGGCGCGGTAAGTTTCCTCGGGAGATTTGCGGATGGTGATGGAGCACACCACCTCTGGAAGCCTATCCAACGCCGACGGCGGAGCATTCCTCCTTGCCGTTCGAATGCCCAGCACGCCATAGATATAGCTGTGCCCGGTGATCCCTCGGTAGACAAGGATCGCAGCAGCCACTACTAGAGGTGGGAAGCGAAGACCCCGCAGGAAGAGCATGCTACCGAACAAGATAGACAAACCCCTTTCAACCCAATTGATGTTGATCTTGGGCTTGGCGGAGGACGCTGCGTTCATTTTCTGTCCTGAAACACTTGTTTCTTCTCGGGGCTAGGCCTGCACTCTTCAGCCTTGGCGGCTTTCCAGTGGGCCCCGACCATGGCGCAAAATGCCGTTAGTCGGCCCTGCCATCATCAGCCTGACTGGCCGCGCGCCTCATCCACCATTCATAGCACCCTGTCGAGACCGTATCCGCTATCTGAACGGCGAGGGTGGGCGAGAGGGATACACTCATTGAAAACGCTTTCCTTCGCCTAGGGCGCGTCACGGATTCGGGGTCCCGCAAGCCAAGGTCCCTAGCTGGCCCACGCTGGATGGACGAGGGCGCCTCGTCGCACGGCCGGAGCCGGCTACTACGTCCGGGCGTTTCTCTAACGATAAGGAGCTACGACGATAACGAAGAACGAGAAGATTTGATGAGGATTCTTGAACGGAGCAACGGCGCATACAACCGGCCCGCGAAGAGGGCGGCCTCATTACTGGGGCATTTCAAGCTCATGCATCGGCGACCCTGGGCATCAGAATGTGCCTCGACTGTCCCTGAGCACCACTGGGATTTTGTGGACGCCCTGTACAATCGGTAAGCCCGAAGATCACGCCATACAGTTCGCCTGCAGCCGGGCCAAACACTTTACCGTGCCTTTGTCTCGCTCGGCATTTGAGCGTCAAACGGTGGGATACGTTGGGCACTAGTTGGCAGAGTTCCATGAGAACGAACCAGCACGGTTCCATGCGCATAGCCAGCGAATGCGGATGGTAGCGCCAAATTTCGAGAGACTACCCATGTGGGCCGGAGGAACGGCGGCTCTAGGAGGACATCACCGAAGGCTGCGCTATGGTCCTCATGTACTCCAGCGCTTCGCCCATCCGGACCACCTTGCCGTATTTGGCGTGGATATCCATGAGGCTCACCTTGTGGCTTATCTCGAAGCGGTCGAAGACGCAGTCTTCAATGAGCCCTACTTGGTACGACAGATTGGAGGCTTCCACGGCGGTGGCCCGCACGCACCCGCTGGTAGTGGTGCCCGTGACCAGCAGCGTGTTCACGCCCATGTCGTTCAGGTAAGTCACGAGCGGCGTGCCAAGGAACACACTGGAGCCAGACTTTTCCAGGATGATGTCCTGCGGCTGGACTTCTAGCTCTTCCACGAGCGTGTTGCCCAGACGTTGCTTCTCGATCCCGTCGTCGCCAATCTGGTGCATGGGGTCCCGGCTCCCAGCATAGCTCCACCCGACGCCGCCCACTCCCCACCTGCGAGAAAACGGGACCGTCTTACCGGTGCTGTAGAAGACGGGGATGCCCTGTTCGCGGGCGGCCTCGGTCACCGAGCGGATTCTGGGAATGACCTCCCAGCCTGCTTCGCCACAGGAAGTTGGGAATTCCTTGATGGCCTCTTTCAAGGGCATGGGTCGGGTCCCCACGAAGGCATAGTTCACATCCACCACGATTACCGCGGGCCGGTCTCCGAGTTCGCGCGGCTTGAGCAAGGCCTCGTAGACTTCTCGGTCCTCTCCCTTGAGAACGTCATCCCAGATCGCCATTGTCCATATCCCTTCCTACTGCCTGGAGCAATTTTGAGCGTGGCCGTTGAGGGGTGGTCTACAGATAGCCGGCAGTGGCTGGCTCACCCCTGTGGCGGCTTTCCGCTGCGTCCATGGCTCGTTTGAACAATACGCCAGCCATGGTCCTCCGGTACTCGGCCGTTCCCCGGTGGTCCGAACGTGGGTTCGCGGCCTGCATGACCAGGTCGCGTGCTTCTTCAAGCGCGGATAGATCGAGGGTCTTTCCCCCCAAGAAGTCCTCGGCCGCTGTGGCTTTGACGGGGGTTTCGGCCAGGCCGCCCATGCCGATTCCTACGCGTTCCATGCGGCCGTCCTCGCCCCAGGACACTTGGACCGCGACCGATGCTACGGCGTAGTCGCCGTGGCGCCGGGCGAGCTTCAGTGCCGCCCCGGTGGCGTTTGGCATCGCGCTCGACACTTCTATCCCAGTGAGGAGCTCGCCGGGCCCGATGACCGTTTGGTACTCGCCGAGAAAGAACTCCGCCAGCGGCACCAGACGCTCGATCTGCTGGCTACGCAGCCTGGCCCTGGCGTCCAAGGCTAGCAGCGCGGGCGCCCAGTCCCCCGCGGGATCGGCGTAGGCCAATGACCCGCCAACGGTACCCCGGTTTCGCACTTGGACGTCGGCGATCACCCTGGCGGCATCACCCAACACAGCCAGGCGCGCCGGCCATTCGGCTCGCGCGACTTGGGCGTGGCGTGTCAACGCGCCTATACGTACGCTGTCGCTCCCTTCTACAACACCGGCAAGACCGTCGAGGCGGCTGATGTCCACGAGGACCGAGGGGCCCATTCCAGTCAGCTTCATGAATGGAAGGAGGCTTTGCCCGCCGGCCAGCGGCTGCGCTTCGTCGCCATGCTCCGCAAGCAAGTTCAGTGCAGCCTCAAGGCTCTCCGCGCGTATGTAGGTGAAGGGCGGCGGGTACATGAGTCCTCACTCTATGCGGCGTGCCGACGTT
>JBJKQC010000103.1:0-3292 GCA_046705745.1 Dehalococcoidia bacterium | reverse complement strand
GGGCGAGCTGGTCCGGGAGCTAGTCAAACGGGGAAAATACATCTACCTTTGCACCAACGCTATCCTCTTAAAGCAACGGCTCGAGGAGGAGGTGTTCGAGCCTTCCAAGTACCTAAGCTTTAGCGTGCACATGGACGGGCTACGAGAAGAGCACGACGAGTCCGTGTGCAGGGACGGCGTTTACGACCAGGCGATAGCAGGCATCCAAGAAGCGCTGCGGCGCGGCTTCCGGGTCACGACCAATACGACGCTCTTCGATACGGCCTCGCCATTGCGAGTACGAGAGTTCTTCAATGCCATGATGGATCTCGGCGTAGAGGGCATGATGCTCTCCCCCGGATACAGCTACGAGAAGGCTCCCGACCAGGAGCACTTCCTTGGGCGCGCGAGAACCCAACAATTGTTCCAGGAGATTCTGGCAAACAAGAAGCGCCGGTGGCGGTTTAACCAGTCTCCCTTGTTCCTTCAGTTCCTCATGGGCAAACAAGACTACGAGTGCACCCCCTGGGGCAACCCGCTATATAACATCTTTGGCTGGCAGAAGCCCTGCTACCTCTTGCAGGAAGGCTATGTCGCCACCTTCAAGGAACTCATGGAAGAGACACCGTGGGACCAATATGGCAGGGCCAGCGGGAACCCGAAATGCCAAGACTGCATGGTGCATTGCGGATATGAGCCAACCGCCGTGAATGCCACGTTCACCACCTGGAAAGGGTTCAAAGATGCGGTAACCGCCACACTGAGTGGAAGGCTATGACCATGGCGTCAGAGGACCAGAGCCTACAGGGATGGACGCCGAGGATCGGAGCGGAGGTCACCTTGGCAAGGGTGGTTGACCTAGCCTTCGACTACAGGGGGGACGTCACTATCGAGAAAACTGACGGGTCTGAGCTGACCGGCTACATATTCAACCGAGACGCCACCGCCCCGCAGCCTTTCGTGGAGTTGTTCGAGACGAAGAGCGGTGCCCGCACAAGCCTGCCCTATGCCGCTATCGCCAACATCCGTTTCACTGGGCGGGATATGGCAGCGGGGCAGTCGTATGAAGCCTGGAAAGCACGGCGCGAAAGCGCTAAGCGCGTCGAGGGCGGCTTGTAGCTGCCTGAGCGCCGGACCGACGGCATGCACGCTGGAAAGCAGGACTTGTGCCGCGTTTGACACCCATAGCCAAACAATCCACGCAGAGCAACGACCGCGAAGCGCCTGGAGCACTCCTCGTTATCGCACCGACCAAGCGAGAGACCGCAGGTGCCCGGAGTTCGTCTGCATACAGCGTCGAGACCGTCGGCATTGGGAAGGAGTCTGCGCGCGCCCTTGCTTCGCGGTTAAAGGCACGCGGCGTCAAAGTCGTCCTCTCCCTCGGGTTCGCGGGTGCTCTCTCACCCACATTGAAAATGGGCAACTTAACGCTTCATCCCACTATCGCCCTGCCCCAGAACGAGGCGGGCTTGGTCACCTGCGAGCCATGGCTGCTGGACGCGGCCCGGTCCACGTCGGAGGCCGGTGGACAGCCCTTTCATGAAGGCATGCTGCTCACGGCTCCTCGTCCGCTCCTGACCCCTGAAGAAAAGCATGCATACGGAATGGCGACTGGAGCCCTGGCGGTGGACATGGAAGGGTATTGGCTTGCCGAGACCGCATCCCGGTCGGGGGTCCCGCTACTCGCGATACGTACGGTGATCGATGAAGCAAACGATAGGTTGCCGGGGGTGGTGGAGGCGATCGTTGCGGATGGTGGCCGCAACGAATGGCGTCATGCCGTGGGCGCGCTATCTATGCCGCGAACGGCTCTCGCTCTCGCCGCGCTGGCGGCACGCTCTTGGCGAGCCCGCAACCATTTGCGCCAAGCCGTCCACACCCTCCTGCCCGGCATCCTACGGGCCATGGAGGACCGGGCCAGATGACCCAAGTCATGCTCACCGGCTCCTCCGGGTTTGTCGGAGGCCATATTGCGAAAGTGCTCCTGGATTCCGGGTACAAAGTGCACGCATTGGTGCGGCCCGGCCGGGCACCTCTGATAAAGCACCCGAAGCTGACAACGGTCGAAGGAGACCTGCGCGACCGACAGGCTCTGGATAGGGCAATGAAGGGGTGCGACGCGGTCGTGCACACTGCCGCTGTTTACACGTTCTGGTCGCCCGACCCAGGAATGGTCTATGACGTGAATGTGGGCGGCACGCGCAACGTCCTGCAAGCAGCTGTCGACGCCGGTATAGAGCGTGTGGTTTACACGAGCACCGTAGCAACCATGAAGCCCTACAGGGGCCGCCTAGTCACCGAAGTGGACGCCGCCGCACCGGGTGACCTGATGGGTGATTACAAGCGTTCCAAGTGGGAAGCAGAGCGTATCGCGCTACGCATGGCATCGACTGGGGCCCCGGTGGTGGTTGTCAACCCTACGGCGCCGATCGGCACGGCCGATGTCAGGCCGACTCCTACAGGAAAGGTCATCCTGGACTTCCTCAAAGGCCAGCTTCCTGCCGTGGTGGATACCGGGCTGAACTTCGTGAGTGTGCGCGACGTAGCAGAAGGCCACATGCTGGCGCTGGAGCGGGGCAGGCTAGGCGAACGCTACTTGCTCGGTAATAAGCACGGCAACCTGACGTTGAGAGAGATGCTTGGGAAGCTATCAGAAATCGCCGGACTCAAGGCCCCGCGCTGGAAGCTCCCTCATCTCCCCGTCCTCACATGGGCACGGATGGATACGTTCGTGGAAGGGCGGCTGCTCGGCCGTGAGCCGCGAGTGCCGGTGGAGGCCGTCCAAATATCACTCAAAAAAATGTGGATAGACCCGTCCAAGGCCATCGGCGAGCTTGGCCTGCCGCAACGCCCTGTGGAGGACGCCCTCCAAGAGGCAGTCGATTGGTTCCGCGCCAATAGGTATTTGACGAAGCGGCTGCGCCGGCCGCTTCCAAGTCCCCATCCCATATCCAACACCGAGGATGGCTGAAGCCATGGCAGCCCAAGGACATACGCCGCCCGTGGACGACGACGGACTACGCCAACAAGCCGCCGAGGCGCTCGGCAAAGTCCAGGAATATTTCCTAAGCGCTCAAGCGCCGAACGGCTACTGGTGGGGAGAGTTGGAGTCGAACCCTACCATGGAGGCGGAATACATTCTGCTTACCCATTATCTCGGCTCGGACGAAGGCAGCCGTATCGCCAGGGTTGCCATGGATATTCGGCGGAGGCAGGGCGAGGAGGGCGCCTGGCGAATGTACTATGGCGCGCCGGGGGATTTGAGCACTTCCATCGAGTGTTACTTTGCGTTAAAGATAGCGGGATTTCCGAG
>JBJKQC010000102.1:0-8048 GCA_046705745.1 Dehalococcoidia bacterium | reverse complement strand
GGGCGGGTATATCCCCCGCCCCTACTCCTGTCTGCAACACGATTTCCGTCTAGTGCTTGGCGCCGTCCGAGAGCCATGCGGCGCCCTGACGCATGCCGCTGGTGTCGGCGCTGCCCCATACAGCGGGCTTTGCCTCGACCTCCTCCCATTCCTCTAGCTTGACGCCCTTCCCGGAGAGGACGGCTTCAACGTCCGGCTTGGGGGGCTTGTAGTCCTTGAACGGCCCGCCAAGCTCTTCATAGCCGGGGTACTGATAATACTCACAGGGCAGGACGATGACTTCGTTCTCCGTGGGATCGCGGTATGTGTTCATAGGATCACCGCCGTCCTCAACGACCTTCATCTGCTCGTCGAGCAATCGCCGAAACATGATGATGCCCACGTCCGTTACACCGAGGCGCTCGGTGGTGCGGTCGGTGATGGCCCCTTGGATGACCCAGGCGACAGCATCTTGGGCCACCACGTAGTCGCGGACGAGCCGGCCATTCTCGTCATAGAGCGGCCGCTCCGCGAAGGGCACTACCGTCTGAAGCTCCTCGCCCTCTGCATACTGGCGGTAGTTGGTGATGACGTGGAGCGTGTGTGTGTCATCCACGGGGACACGGAACTCCAGGCCGTGGCCGACGCGGAGGATATTGGGGAAGAGAATGGGATGGCCAAGCCGCCAGTGGTCACCGTCCTCGGTCTCATCTCCCACGAGCCGACGCTTGATGACGCCATAGTCGGTGATCTCGAAGCCAATCTTCCGGTGGTCGGCGCCTCGCGCGCCCACACCGGCGTTCCACGCGTCCCGCTCCTCCTTCGGTTTCGTCCTGTTCATTGTCCAGCCGCCCCAGTAGCGGTGGAGCCACTGGAAGTGCAAGGGATCCAAGGAGTTTTCCTGGCACTGGAGCCAGTTGCAGGGAAGCATCACGGACCAGTGGTCCCGGTAGCCATCCCAGGCCAAGACGTCGTAGCGAGGAAGCAGCGGGGCGGGCTCGGGGCCCATGTAGGCGAAGATCAAGCCACCCAGTTCTTCGGCCTTGTAGGCCTTGATACGCACCTTCTCCTTGAAGCGGCTTCCCTCCGGCTCGGAGGGCTGGTCCACGCACCGGCCCTGCTCGTCGAACAGCCAGCCGTGGTAAGCGCACCGGATGCCCTCGGGCTCCGGGACACCGTAGGCCAGGTTGGCCTTCCGGTGCGGGCAGGAGGGCTCGATGAGACCCAGCTTGCCGGAGGCGCTGCGGAAAAGGACCAGGTCCTCTCCCAAGAGCCGGACCTCTTTCGTGGGGTTATCTTCGTTGAGCTGGGAGCTGCCGGCGATAGGGTGCCAGTAACGACGCATCAGCTCGCCCATGGGCGTCCCTGGACCGACCTGCGTCAAGCGGTCGTTTTGCTCCTTCGTTAACACGTCAGGCCTCCTTCAGATACCCGAGGTCTCCCAATTGTTGGTGCTCGATGGTCTATCGTCAATGTGCTTTAGACTTGCGATGGC
Organism: Dehalococcoidia bacterium; assembly: GCA_046705745.1. Classification (GTDB taxonomy): domain Bacteria; phylum Chloroflexota; class Dehalococcoidia; order Lucifugimonadales; family Australimonadaceae; genus JBJKQC01. Next base: position 6,574 of record JBJKQC010000102.1, on the reverse strand, counting down.
GCTGCGGATTGACGGGCGTCTCACACGGCATATTTTAGAGAGGCGGCACGACGGGCGGTGACTGGCCAGTCACCGCCCGTCGTTTCTCGATAATGCCCTATGATGATGCTGTAGCCGCAGCCTTGAACTTAAAGTTGGGGTTTGTGTAGCACTCCTCAGGCATCGCGGTCTTGAGGCCGCGCTTTGCGAGCTCTTCCTCGAAGTACTGCCGGATCCATGGGTCTTCGTCCACGTACTCGATGTTCTCGCCTTCGGCGTTGCCCTTCTCGTCCTCTTCCTTGCCGATGAACTGCACGGGCGGGTGCATGGCGAAATAGCGGGCAGGCGTGGTGCCCAGGTTGAAGTGCTGATGGTACCACTGGTCGGGCGGGGTGATGGCGCTGCCCTCATGCCAGGGGAAGACCATTTTCTCCCCACCCTTGGGCCACATGATGCTGTAGCCTTCACCGCCTGGAATGACGATGAGGCGGCCGGGGCCATGGGCATGGGCCTTCTTGTAGGTGCCCGGCGGGAACACCGACATGTGCGCCGATAGCTCGGACCCTGGGACGTACATGGCGACGGAAGATCCACCGGCGCCCCGATTGCCGAGGGACTGGAGCTTGTCCCAGGCGAGCAGGTCCGGGAAGAAGTTGCCACTCCAAACGGTGGAACCGACATTTCCCCAGGCGCTGCCGAAGTCCTTGGTGATCGACTTGGCTTCCGAGAAGAATTCGGCGTCGGCGTTATCGACGGGGCTTGTTGTGATTTCAGGGTTGTTGAAGAAGAATTGAGGATCGGGCACAACTGTCATGGCCAGAGGCAGGTAGTTGAAGAACAGCAGCCGCACGGGCTTGTTCTCCATGTTGCTGAGCTGGCACCAGGCATGCCGAGGCACGATGAAGGCGCTGCGAGTGGACCATTCGAAATCGCGCTTGGAGCCCTTCTCGCCCCAGACCGAGGCGAACCCTCGGCCATTCAGCACGTAGACCATTTCGTCCACGCCCAGCTTGAAGGGCTTGAGCGATCCGCCGGCCGGAATCTCCTGCACGCGGGCCTCGGTGACGCCTTCCATGTCCACGAACCGGATGAGTGCGGCGTTGCACTCCCGCAGGTCCCATGGGGCCAGATCAATGGTCCGCAGGTCTTCAACATAGTATTCCTTGTAGAGCGGAACGCCTTTGTCGGCCTGCTGCTCGGCCCAGTTATCGTAGGTGTAGTAACTGCGTACCATGGTCGCCTCCGGCGGGGTTATGGGTCCAGCCAGTCGGTTAAGCGGCTGTCTGCGTTCCGCGATAGTGTAATGGACATGGACTCGGCTGTCTGCCAGCAGGGCAGGACGCCAGACGAATCGGGCGTCCTGCCCTGCTTTTGTCATAAAGCGCGGATGCTGCCCAGCGAAGCATCGGAGTAAACGCCGTAGATATCGTCGGCATCGACTTTCTTCGTGTCCCCAGGTCTTTCCGTTCCGAAGGGCGCGTCGATGACGATCACGGGGACCAGTCCGCCTTCGGGCGGACCAGCGACCTCGACGGTGGAGCCGTCCGAGAGCTGGAGCTTGTCACCTTTTTTCAGCGATTCGATTCCCATTCTGTAGTGCCTCGTTGAATGAATGCGTGGCGCCGATGAAAGCGCGCTCCTCCCGAGAGATTTCTCGCTTCGTCTCTCCGTGCTCGAAATGACAAGCAGAGGCCTGCTCGAAATAGCGCGCGGAGGTTTGCTCTAAGTGGCAGGAGTGACGCTTCCGAGGCGATCAGGCTATGTGCCTAGACCTCCTGCTCCACTTGCTGGCGCCGTTCCCGCCAGTCCGCGCCGCCCGCGACGCCGCGCTCGTTCAGGATGGGGCTGTACTTGCTGGCCATGCCCTGGCGCTCGAAGGCGTTGAAGCCGCCGCGGGCGGCGGACTGCACGGTGCGCCGGGACCAGCTTTCCGTCTCCATGGCCAGGAGCACGTTCTGCTTGGGATCTCGGAAGGTGTTCAGGGGGTCGCCGCCATCCTCCACGATGCGGATATTTTCCTCCAGCATTCGGCGGAACATGATGACGCCCTTGTCGGACCGGCCCAGGTGCTCCTTCTCGCGGCTGGCGATGGGGCCCTGGGTGATCCAAGCGGCCACGTCCTGGGCGCTATTGCTGTCGAGGATCTCCCAGCGAGGCTTCCCCGTGTGGTCGAGCTGGATCAGCGGCGGCTGGAAGAAGGGAATGTCCTCGTCGCGCTGGTCCGGCTCACCCTCCATTTTGGGATGGCACATCACCCACCAGTGACCGGTGTGGGTGTCGTCCAGGGGCACACGGACCTGGAAGGACGGGCCCACATTGCCGCCGGTGATGCTCCGCGAGCTCCAGCTCTCACGGTCGATCCCGCTGCCGCCCTGTCGCAGAAAGTAGGGGAAAACGATGGGGTGTCCCTGTATCCAGTCCGGGTCGTCATAGGTGCCGCCTTCGACCATGCGGCGCTTGATGATGCCGTACTCAAAGACATCGAAGCCGATGCGCTCATTCTTATACGGCTTGCGCTGCTTCTCCGGATGGCCCTGCATCTTGGCGATGTAGTTGCCCCAGTGGCCGTGCAGCCACTCAGAGTGGACCGGGTCCAGAGAGTTTTCCTGGCACTGGAGCCAGTTGCAAGGCAGCTCCGTGTAGCCGATGTCTCGAATCACGTTGTCGATGGCGAAAACGTCCCAGTTGGGGAGGAGCGGGGCAGGGGCCGGGCCGATGTAGGCGAAGATGAGGCCGGCTTTGACCTGAACGGGCCAGGCGTCGATCGTCACCTTGTCCTTGAACCGACTGCCGGGGTTCTCGGTCTCCTCGTAGGGTTGCTCCAGGCAGCGGCCGGTCTCGTCGAAGAGCCAGCCGTGGTAGGGGCAGCGAATACCGTGCTCCTCGGCGATGCCGTAGACCATGCCCATGCGACGGTGGGGGCAGAAGGGCTCGATGAGCCCGTAGGTGCCGGACTCGTCCTTGTACAGGATGAAGTCCTCACCCAAGAGCCGGATGGGCATGGTGGGCCGGTCGTTCATCTGAGAGACGGCCGCAATCGGGTGCCAGTAGCGGCGCATGAGCTCGCCCGTGGGGGTCCCGGGACCGACACGTGTGTAGCGGTCATTTTGTTCGACGGTTAGCATCTAGCTCTTACCTCTTCTTCTTCCTTTCCGGATTTGGGCTGACGACATCACAACATTGATGGGAACCTAAAACGCTTTTTTCTCCGTGTCAAGCGCTTGTCCGCGTGCAAGTAGGGCCCTCCGATTCTTGTCCGGTGCGTCAAAGGGCGCATTCTCCCCATGTAAACGGAGAGGAGAACAGGCAGTGCTGGGCCGCATGACGGCCTCCTTGAGAGGGACTGGAGCCGTTAGCCCAGCGCCATAGTGATATGAAAACATCACTTCCACGGCCAATTTTCGGAAGGCGTTTTCAGGCGATGAAGCCGTGGAGGCGCGCAAAGTGATGTTTTGCATCAGAATGGCATGAAGAATATATATTCTATTATACCACGAGTTGGCAATTCGCGGTTATGCTCTGCTCCCGGAACGCCAAGAGTCCGAGAAGCTCTAGGGTCTTTCGATTGTCACCCTGAGCTCTCCCGATATGATCGGGACAATCGGGAAGAAGGGTCTCGTCTTCTCGTGTTCCTACAGGAAAGACGCACGGGCTACGAGATTCCCTTCGACTCCGCTCAGGACGGGCTTCGCCGCGCCCTTCCGCGTAAGCGGAAGTGGCTTGCTCAGAATGACAGTTTTGACGCGGCATACAGAGTGCGAGAACCGAAAGACCCCGAGGGAGCAAGGCGATGGGGGGCAACCCGTTCGTGTTTGAATTGAACGCGCGACTGTTCCTGCGCCGGTTGTCCGCACGGACGGGCACGCAGGTGACACTGGGCTCAATACCGGACGAGGTGTGGGAGCGGCTAGCGGGACTGGGTTTCAACTATGTCTGGCCGATGGGCGTGTGGCAGCGAAGCGCAGGCGCGCGGCGCGAGGCACTGGCGCACCCGGGGCTCAGGCAGGAGTACGGCCGGGCGCTGCCGGACTGGACGGAGGCGGATGTGGAGGGTTCACCATACGCCGTCCGCTCCTACACAGTCGACACGCACCTGGGCGCGGCGGGAGACCTACGGCTGCTGCGGGACCAACTCCATCGGCTGGGGTTGGGCCTAATACTCGACTTCGTGCCCAACCACGTGGCGCTGGACCATCCATGGACAACCGAAGCGCCGGGGCGCTTGGTCCCCGTCCGTGCAGAGCAGGCGGCGGAGCACCCCGATTGGTTTTACCGCTCTCCTAAGGGGACGCTGCTGGCGCACGGGCGTGACCCCTACTTCGGCCCCTGGACAGACACGGCGCAGGTGGACTTTTTCTCCGATGACCTGCGCCGGTCGCTCACCGAGCAGCTGCTGGCGATCGCGGAGGTGGCGGACGGCGTGCGCTGCGACATGGCCATGCTGGGGCTGAACGAGGTCTTCGAGTGGCTGTGGGGGGCCTATGCCCACAACTCGCGGCCCCAGGAGGAGTTTTGGGAGAGGGCCATCCCGACCGTGAAGGAGCTGCATCCGCACTTCTTTTTCATTGCCGAGGCCTACTGGGGGCATGAGGCAGAGCTACTGCACCTAGGGTTCGACTATACCTATGACAAGACGCTGTACGACCGGTTGCGGGACGAGGGAGCGGAGTCCGTATTGGCGCACATCGAGGGCCAAGTGGAGCGTGACCGGTGGGTCCGGTTCGTGGAGAACCACGACGAGGCGCGCGCGGCCGCGGCGTTCGGTAAGGAGCGCGGCATGGCCGCATCCAGCATCATCGCGACGCTGCCGGGACTGCGATTGTTCCACGATGGCCAGATGGAGGGGCGGACGGTCCGGTTGCCCATCCAACTGGTACGAGAGCCGGAGGGGGAGCCGGACCTCGCCTTGGCCGAAGACTACGAGCGGCTGTTGCGGGCCGCAGCCGCGGATGTGTTCCATTCCGGCGGGTGGAGCCTGCTGGAACCCCGGCCCGCGGGGTGGGTGGATGGAACTCACCGGAACGTGTTGGCCTGGCAGTGGCGGAGCGAAGGTGAAGTCCGCGTGTGCGCGGTGAATTACTCCGGCGCCGATGCATCGGCGTACGTGGCTATCCCCGGCGGCCCGGCACGATGGTATGACCAGTTGGATGGGACGCAGGGAGTGGCCGAGGCGGGAGGCGCAGTGCGGCTGAGCTTTGGGCCGTGGCAGGCGCGTATTTTGATGCCGGGGTGAGGAGGAATGGGCAGCAACGGTGAGCAGCGAGAAGGGAGGGCGCCAGGGCGAGCCATGGGCATTGGCGGTGCGGGGCTGGCCGAGGTTGCCAGAGGCGATGAAAACGTTGTCAGGTACGAATAGACGCCCTGCCAAGCCGAGGTCCCTGGCTCCCGGCTTTCGCCGGGATGACGGGTAGGGGGCAGTTTTCGCAGTTATGGTAGCTATGGCGGTTGGGTCAGAGCTGCGAAAGGACTGCGGGGCGAGTCTGGCCGGTGCATGCACGGCAGGGGAGGCAGACCGTTTCGGCCCACATGCGTGGGTTGTCCCAGGGAAGTCCGGCAAAGGCCGGCCCGCGCGGGCCGGAGCTGCCCATGGTTAAGGTAAGGGCTATGGCACCCCAGTGGCCGGGGTAGTTCAGCCATTCGAAGTTATGCTCGCACAGACCGTTACATGAAACGCCGTGGTCTTCATGAGCCCACAGCCCCGTTTTGGGATCGGGGTCGGGAATGACAAGCACGCGAGCGTCGTCCAGGACGACGGACTCATCCTGGGGAATTGGCGTGAAATCAATGAACTCCAGGACATCGCGGCCGAAGACCTCGGCGTCCAGGGAAGTAACGCGCAGGCCGGCGACCGCACGCTCGGTGAGGTAGGCGCCTGGCTGAAAGTAAAGCGCGTGGGACCCTGCGGCCACGTAGAAGACCGGCCGGCCCTCCCGCGTTTCCACGTGGGTCCAGTCCCGGTACTCCCCCGTTTCGTGCTGGGAGCAAGCGGCGCCAATAGGGAGGCCATTGCGGACCATGACCATGGCTGTTTCCCAATCTCCCTGATGCTCATTGGCCCAGTCGTCGTAGTAGTAGCAAAACCAGTACTGAATGACTGTGACGCTATCGGAGTCCGGCTCCATCACGCGGGCGTAGAAGGTGGGAGGATGCGAACCACGCGTGCGGATGCGGGAGTACGCGGCCCAGTAGGCCCTTCGGTCGGCACGGTGCATGGGCTTCCCGTTCTGGGGAGTCCGGAAGAAAAGCTCGCTGTCTTCGGAATACTCATGAGGGGCGCGTATGCCGTGGAACAGCTGGCTCCGCCTGAGCTGACTCCGGCCTAGGTGGCGTCGCTGTTCCCGGCTTAGTATGGCCAATATCAGGTTCCGGGCCACATGCAAGGCCCAGAGAGAAAGATTGGCGAGGCCCTTGACAATTCCCAACGCCACGCTTGTGAGCACGGCCAAGGCGCTTGGGATGGCCACCACGGGCGCCACGTACATAAGGTACTGCGGGCCAAAGGCAGTAGCCCAGATGACCACCACGCCGGTGCCGACGACGACGTGGTTGAGGTGGTGCCAATAGTCGACCGGGACGAGGATGGGAGACCTGATGC
>JBJKQC010000101.1:0-13213 GCA_046705745.1 Dehalococcoidia bacterium | reverse complement strand
GTGACTGATACGGCAATCGAAGCCAGCTTCTTGAAGGGGCCCATACTTGTCCTCCCTGGCTGTTTCTGAAAGCCAGTACTCCTCTGCTCGATTGGGGGCGAATCGTAGCATGTCGTGGGTCTGGCCGCAATCAATGATCACTCCGGCGGCGGAGCCGCCCCGAAATCGGTTCCGTCGGCTGATGCGGCCCGTCAGACTAGGACCTAGGCGTTGTCCATGGTCGTGACTCCTTGCCCCATTTGTTCCTCGTCCAGAAACGGCGACCTTTTCTCACCCCATCCGCGATCCGGACTGCGGGTGGCCGGGAGGGGCAAGGCAGAGGTGCCTGGCGGCAGTCCGTTTTCATCGCTTCGATCAGACCAGTGCCCTATTTGGCACATTACCAATTCCTAGGAAGGGCGAAGAGTGTTTGCGTGGGGTGGAGCCGTGACGCGCCGCACGGCCTATCACCGCGCAGGCAGTCCGAGACCACTGCAGATCGTCAGAGCGAAATGGGGAGAGCAGTGCTATCTGCCGAGAACGATGAGCACAAAGAGGATGAGCGCGCACATTGTGAAGGCCAAAATGTAGAGGCCGGCACCCAGTAACATGCCGAGCCCGGCGACGACCCAAATCGTGGCTGCTGTGGTAAGGCCTATGACGGAGCCTTGCTCGCGCAAAATGGTCCCTGCGCCCAGAAACCCAATGCCTGCCACTACGCCGGCAGCTACGCGGCTTGGGTCGCTCCCGGGGAAACCGATGACAGAAGCGACGGTGAAGGCTGCCGAGCCGAGGCAGACCAGCGTCAGAGTCCGCAGGCCGGCGGGCCTGCCGCGCCTTTCGCGCTCGTAACCTATTGCGGCCCCAAGAATGGTTGCCGCCAAGAGCCGGAGTCCCATCTCCAATTCCTGGTGCACGGAATGGGGAAACAGGGCAGGCAACCCGTTAGACGGTGATCTTGCGGTACAAATAGGGCAGTCGCCGCGGCAGCTCCAGAATGTCCGGCAGCACCTCGTAACCTAAGTCTCCCGCCATGGTCCTCAAGTAGTCGTGACCGTTGCGGTCTACCGTCAGACAGAAGGGCGTTATGTCCTGTTGCCGTGCTTCTAGCAATGCCATGCGTGTGTCTTGAACGGCGTACTCCTTTTCCACGCCTTCGCGGCTGTAGCCCCGGTCCTGGGGCCGCCCATCGCTGATGACGAACATGAACTTGGTCTTGGCGTCCAGCTTCGCCAGCTTCGTCGTCGCGTGGCGTATGGCCGGGCCCATACGAGTGGCGTGCAATGGGGAGATCTTGTCGAGGCGCCGCTTGATACGGTCGCCCATGGCCTCTTCCAGTTCTTTGATCACGTAAAACTCGACGTTCTCGCGGCCGAAGCCAGAGAACCCGTAGATGCCATAGCGATCACCAATGGCTTCCAAAGCAGTCATGAGCAGAACCATCGACTCCTTTTCCACGTCGATGATGCGCTTGTAAGGCCGTCGCGCCGTTTCGCCGCGGCGTGCCCGCAGCCAGGCGGTATAGGCAACCGGATCGCTGGGCACGTTCCACTCGGCCTCCCGGGAGCTTTCCTCGACCGCCTCGGCAGTGGAAGCGCTCATGTCCAACAGGAATGCCACGCCTACGTCGCGCTCATCCTTATTGCGGCGCCAGTAGATGCGCTCGTCCGGCGAGATATTCGCGTGGAGATCAATAAGCGCATCGATCCCGGCGTCTAGATCGATGTCCTCCCCTTCGGGCAGTCTCCGGACCTTGCGGTACAACTCCGGCCTTACAGCCTCGAACTGCCTCCGGATCTGTTCCATAAGGCCGGAGTATTGGTGAAGAGTATCCGTGAAGAACTGTGTGTCACCAGGAGCAGCCACCCGCTCTTGGACGATGCACCATCGTGGTCGGTAGTCGTTGGCCCGGAAGTCCCATTCATCGTACGCGTAACTGCGGGGCTCCGTGGGCTCGAGGGACCCCCCTTCCTCTTCGTGGTGGGGGATCTGATTGTAGCCCGCCCCGCTCTGCGCAGGTTGATCGGCACCAGACTCTTTCATGAGATTGGCGGCAACGGTGGTCATCTCCGCATCGTCGCCAAAGTCGACCTCGGTGGACTCGCGCAGCATCTCCTCGAGAGCTTCCTGGGAGATGCCTTGAGCGCCTTCTTCCGCGTTTTGATCGGAGTCGGAAGGTTGCCCGCGCATCATTTGGAGGAGTTGCACCATCTCAGGCTTGAAATCGCCCCGGTACTCCACATCCTCTGGGGACTGATATTCCTCACCCTCACCTTCCTGGCTTTCTTCTTCGAATTGAGACTTGAGGTTTTCGATCACCTCATCGGCATCAGGTTCGGTGAACTTGGAATCGCGGAGGTCGACCCACTCCCAATCGTCCATGGGCACTAGCTCGTTAGGGAGCTGAGAGATGATGTGGTACATACGAAGGGCAGCCTCGGCGCTATCTTCTACAGCGGCGTCAGGGTCTTGCGCCTGACGCAAGAGCGCCGCCAGTTCCTCAGTCTGCTTCCGATACTTTCCGGGGACAGGAACTTTGCCTGTCTGGCTAAGGCCGAGGCGAATGACCAACTCCACCATAGCCTGCTGGAGTGGCATCATCTGGATAGTCCCACGCCCTTCAAGCGCAGCGGACTGCACCTTTCGATAGTCTGGAGCCAGACCGCGGTATTGCCGTGTTAGCTTGTGGTCAATCCGCGCGTCTTCAACCACGGAGAACAGGTCGGCCGCAAGTCCGCGAACAGGGAACAGATCAAAAAACGATGCGATATCCGTGGAGCTTGGCTCGGCGCCTATCCCGTGGGCGACACGTTCGCGCAAATCATTGAACTTAGCGGACGGCGCCTGGAAGTGGAATTGGAAGCTGCCAAACTCCAAGTGACCGACCTGGTGTGTGGTCACGACTTTTAGCCAAGCGAAATTTTCCGGCTTGGTCGTGTAATGGTCCACGGCGGGTGGGAGGAACACACTGTGGCCGTCTGTAGTCGCCAACTCCATGGAGACCCAGCCGATATTCTTCTGGGTGAGGTCGGAAATCGGCTGCATGTCGACTTCCATGCCGGCAAGAGCATTCGCGTACATGCTCAGCATGCCCCGTACTTTTTCCAACTCTACACTGGAGGAAAGGGCATCAAGCAGTTGCTCAGCCCGCGAAGATTCCAGCTTGAAGTACGCGACGCCGCTGTCCGGATTTTCCTTGAGAAATTCCATTCCCCTGGCGTACCACGTGTCGAGTTGTACCGTGCTGATGCGGTCGAGGACTTGGGGCGCGGTACGAAGAAAGGCGGCTACGGCCTCCGGAGAATGGTCAGCGAGATCCTCCGCACGTTCGAGCACGACCATCTGCTGCTCGTAAGGGAGGAGGGCCAACGAGTGGGACGTCTCCAGCATGTAGGAGGATATGTTGCCCATGCCCATTCGCGCCAGCCGCTCTGTGAGTGCGAAATAGCGACGACGAAGACGTTTATCCACTGCTGCCGCAACCCGCGAGGCCGCCTCGAAGGAACCCCGGACTTCTCGCCAACTCGTGTCAGCTAATACTGTCGCCAGTGATATGAGCTCTTCGCGCTCGGAGACGGCGGGCAGCACCCGTTGTCCTAGTACAAGCGCCTCCGCAGCCAGGTCGAATGATCGGTTGGAAAGCAACTGGACCAGCGAGACAAATGCCTGCATCTCATGGAAACTGGTGTGTTCCACCAAGTCCCCGGAAACATCGAAGAAACGGGCGGCTAGGCTGGACGACTTCCATGTGCCCTTGGACAGGCTGCGGCCCAAGCTGGCCCAGCCCGCTATGTGCCGGGGAGGCAGGACAGGCAGTACGTCAGGGCTCGCCCTGAAGTAGGATGCCGCCACCAATGGAGCATCCTGCGTCAACTCGATGCCGCTTTCCAGCCAGCGTTCCATCTGAGGAAAGCCAATGACTCTCGCTACGGCGGGACTGGCCTTGAAATACTCGACCGCCGCCTCCCAAGCGCGAGGCCCTTGCTGGGCGATGCGCACGCCGTTCTCTGCCCAGCGCAATACCTGACCTGGGCCGAGGATAGATTGCACGTCTGATCGGCCAACCTCGAACGCGGAAAAGAGAGCGGCAGGATGCTTCCGGAGCTCTATAGTGACATGATCAAAATTTGGGTCGCTACCGTTCACTGCGATGCCTCCCTGAGGCCGTCTCACGCCCACGGTCCGCGTACGGCGCGGACCAGGTCAAGTAATTGTTCCAGGATCCAGGCGGTGGCGCCAAAAATGAAGTAGCTACCCACAGCATACGATGGCCGCCGGAGCAGGGAGCCATCGGGCTGGAGCCGTGCTTCGTGCCGCACAGCCGAGCCATCTAGGAGGGAGTCAAGGGGTAGCTCAACAACCTCGGCGACCTCCCGAGGGTTCGGAGTGAACTGGTAGGGGTGCGGAACGACCCCGACCACTGGGCATACCGCGAAGTTCGTGCGGGTCGCTACGGCATTGAGCTGACCAACTACCTGTACGTGCTCCGGCCTGATCCCCATCTCCTCCCAAGTCTCGCGTAGCGCGCAGGCCAGTAGGTCTTCGTCGTCAGAGTCTAACCGCCCGCCTGGAAAGGCGACCTCTCCTTTGTGCTGACCCACTTGATAGGAACGGACCTGTAGGACGACATGCCAACAGCCGCCATGGTAACGCAGCGGCACCAGCACCCCGGCTGGCCAAGCACCATCCATTGCTTCCATGGAAGGCGTGCAAGCATTCAAGGCGGAGCGTAGGGCCTCCACGAAAGTTTCGGGGCGTAGGCAGTCACGGGTTTGCACTAAGCGCTTCTCACACTGCTGATTGACCTAGGGGCTTCAAGGGCCACACTACTGTGTTGTGGATATGCTCTTACGGGAATATCGACGTTACAATCTCCATTAGGCTGCGTTGAGTCTCGTGGTCGTCTGTGAGGCCCCAGACTACGGCCACCTCACAAGCCCGCCGGGGAGTGATTCCTTGCTCGATCAGCTTCCCAGCATAGACGAGCAAGCGGGTGCTGACACCCTCCTGAAGTCCTTGGCCGATGAGATTCCTGGTCTTTTCTCCCAACAGCGCGAGCTGCGCTGCCGTGGGCCTGTCCACCCCACTTTCATGCTCGATGATCGGTCCCTCTAAGTCTCGCGGCGGGAACGTGAACTCAATAGCGATAAAACGTTGTCGTGTGCTGTGCTTCAGGTCCTTGAGCGCACTCTGATAGCCCGGGTTATAGGAGATGACCATGAGGAAATTCGGATGTGCTTCAACGACCTCTCCCAGCTTTTCGATGTGCAACAGGCGCCTGTGGTCCGCCAGTGGATGGATGAGGACCGTTGTATCCTTGCGTGCCTCTACCACCTCGTCCAAGTAGCAGATGCCGCCGTACTTCACGGCCCGCGTCAAGGGTCCGTCGATCCATCTGGTCCCTTCTGGTTCTAGCAGGTAGCGTCCGACAAGGTCACTGGCCGTCAGGTCTTCATGGCAGGCGACCGTTACCAGGGGCGACTGGGTTGCTCCATGGAGCGGCCTCTCCGTCATTTGCTGGTTGATTCGCCAGGACATATATTCCACAAACCGCGTCTTACCAGTGCCTGTCGGCCCCTTGAGCAAGACTGGCACCTTCTGGGCATACGCCGCTTCAAAGAGATCAACCTCGTCACCCACTGCTAAGTAAAAGGGCTCCTGTTCAACGACGTATTCTTCGATGCTGTGTCGGTGGAATGCGTTGGTCTTTTCTGCCATGTCCTATTGCCTTGTCAGGGAAATTCGTTCGTTCCAGAGCTTTGTCACCTTCGCCTGAAGCTCCGCCAGGCTACCGGTGTTTTCTATCACCACGTCCGCCCGTGCCGCTAGCTGCTCCGGCGGGTCCTGCATAGCCATCCGCCGCCGAGCCTCCGATCTTGCGATCCCCCGCGCTTCCAGACGCGTGGCTGTGGCTGCATAAGGCGCAGTCACCACCCAGACTTCATCCACCAAGTCGTCCCACCCTGCTTGGTAGAGGACGGCTGCATCCACCACCGCGACGCCTGCTCCCCCGTTTCGTAGCTGCTGCAGCCGTTGCCGGACCCGGTCGCGGATCAGCGGGTGGATCGCTGAATTCAGCAAGGCCAGTGCCGCGGAATTGCCGAACACGATCGATCCCAGCTCCTGCCGGTCAATCTCGCCGTTGTCGTCCAAAACGTCCGTGCCGAAGAGAGCGACTATCCGCCCCCATCCTATGGTCCCGCGCTTGTATGAAGCGTGTCCTTCTTTGTCAGCGTCGATGACTTCAGCACCGAGATCGGCCATGATCGCTGCAACGGTGCTCTTACCGGCCCCAATCCCCCCCGTTAGTCCGATGACGTACATGTTCCTCAGTAAACAGTGAGTGGCGAGCGGGCAGTGGACGTTTGACGCATCGTTTCAGTCTACCATGCAGCAAAGAGCGCATCCAAGCACCGGCGGGACATGCCAGAGTCGTTCGGTTCTCATGAAAAGCAGCCTGCAATGCCGCCTGTCAATGACCAGGGAGCGCCAAGCGGTTGGTGGTGCGGGACCAAGCGGGCGTGAAGGCCTCCTGGAGGCGAGCTGAAGCAGCGGCCCCGGCGCGCAAGCGTCGCAGAAACGACACTTCTACAAAGGTCTTTCAGAACCCGTTTTCAGGCGGTGATGCCTTGCGTGGAAGCAAAGTGTCGTTTTGCCTCAAAACGATGAAAAGAACAATAGTACTATTTTATCATACGCCGGCAACTACCTGCATGGGCGAAAGTCGACCAGGCCAGCCACGGCCGAGGAGACGGTCACGGCTGGTACAATCGGAGGAGATGGAAAAGCGTTCTGATGACAGGCCCGCCGCCAGCGCAGACCTGCGAAGCCGTTCGTTGTCGCTTTTGGAGTTCCCTCAGGTATTACAGGCGCTGGCTGCGCATACGCATTTCCCGTTGTCACAGGAGCGCGCGCTCTCCCTTTCGCCCGCATATTCGATGGACCTCGTCCGCGAACTGCAGGAGGAAACGGCAGAGGCACGCACGCTCCTGGACGAGACGGGCGGCATCGACCTGTCCCTCAACAAGGACCCGCGGCCGCTGCTCCAGCGGGCGGCGATGTACGGCGTGCTGGCAGGCGACGAGCTCCTGGTCATCGCCGACGCCGTAGACCTGATTAGACGCGCGAAGGCGGTCGGCAGCAGGCTTCAGGGCAAGACGCCGTCGCTGCGGAATATCGCGCGCAACATCACCGACTTACGGTCGCTGGAAGGCGAGCTTCGAGGGAAGCTGACGCCCAGCGGCGAGCTCAAGGACGATGCCACGCCGTATCTGCGCCAGCTTCGCCATGAGAGTCGCGAGGCATATCGCCGTGCCACGCGGAGCCTGGAGGCCATTGCTGCATCGGACCTCGGCCTGGGTGTGTTGCAGGACCGCCTCTTCACCGTTCGTGCGGACCGGCTGGTGCTCCCTGTGAAGGCGGACTTCCGCGGCCGTCTGCCGGGCATAGTTCACGGGGTGTCGGACTCAGGTGCGACTTTGTTCATCGAACCGATGAGCAACGTGCCCTTGACCAACGCGTGGCGGGAGGCCGCCGCTGCCGAACAGGAAGAAGTGTTGCGCATTCTCCGGCAGCTTTCCGCCAGCGTCGCCAAGCGCGTGGGCGACATTAACTACGGTTTGGAGCTTGCGGGACGGATAGACTTGGCCCTGGCCAAGGCCCGTTACGGTCGCGCCTACAGTGGCGTGCCAATCCCAGTGGACGGGAAACGGTTCAACCTGGTGGACGGCAGGCATCCCCTGTTGACCGGGCCGGTCGTGCCTGTCTCACTGGCCATGGACCCCTCGGTAGTAGGGGTTGTGATTACCGGGCCCAACACAGGAGGAAAGACCGTCGCACTGAAGACACTTGGGCTACTGGTTGCAATGCAGCAGTGCGGATTACAACTCCCGTGCAGTCCAGCAACCGAACTGCCGGTGGTGGATGGCTTGTACGCGGACATCGGCGACCAGCAGAGTATTCAAGAGGCTGTCTCCACTTTCAGCTCCCACATTAGGAATATAGCTGCCATTCTTGGGGACGCGACCGAACATTCACTGGTGCTACTAGACGAGCTGGGCACGAGCACGGACCCGGAAGAGGGGTCTGCGCTGGCCCGGGCTATTCTCGCGCACCTGGCGGAGCGCCATGTGCCAACCGTGGCGACAACGCACCACCGTGGCGTTGCAGCGCTGGCGGAGGAGCTGCCAGCGCTGGAAAACGCGAGCGTGGAGCTGGACCCGGCCACATTGCGCCCGACGTACCGGCTGACAATGGGGCTGCCGGGGCGTAGCTACGCGCTGGCGGTGGCGGATCGGATTGGTCTGGACCCGGGGGTGGTGGAGGCAGCCAAGGGCTTCCTAGACCCGACGCATCGCGAGGCAGAGGCGCTGCTGGCAGGGATACAGGAAGAGCGGCACCGTACGCGCCAGCGGCTACAGGAAGCCGAAGCGATGCAGCGGCGGGCTGCCGATCTCACGAAGGAGCTGGAGCAGCGACTACGAGACTTGGAGGAGGCCCAAGCCAGCGTGGTGGAAGAGGTGCGTCGGGAGCTCCAGGCGGATGCCCGGCAAGTACGGGCGCGGCTCCGACAGGCAGAATCGGCGGCGGCTTGGGAGGCGCTCCGAGATGAGCCACCGCCGCCGAGGGTCCTGGAGGAGGCGAAAGACGAGGTGGCAGCGGTGCAACGCCTGTTGCGGTCTCGGATTTGGGGGCGCGAGGCCACGCGGGCACCAGAGCGCAAGGCTGTCGTCGAGGTGGGCGATACCGTCGAGATCGGACCGCTTGGGCTGACGGGCAAGGTGCTGACATCGCCAGACGGAGACTCGAAGGTGGAAGTGCAGGTGGGTTCAGCCAAGGTGCGCATGGAGCTGTCACGGCTCCGCAAGGTCGGCGAGCCCCTAATGGAAAAGGCGCCAGTGCAGACCAGTGTGCGCCTTGACCCGAGCAAAGCGCTGGTGGGGGTGGCGCAGGAACTGGACCTGCGCGGGCTGCGGCTGCAAGAGGCGCTGGAACGGCTGGACGCTTACTTGGACCAGGCCGTGGCCCAAGGCGTCACGCACGTCCGCATCATCCATGGAAAAGGCACCGGGGCATTGCGGCAGGGAGTCTGGCGGCATCTGGCCACGCACCCGGCCGCCGAGGCCTTCGACTTTGCGCCACGCGAACAAGGAGGCGACGGCGCGACAGAGGTGGCGCTGGCGTAAGTGGCGCTCCTGGGGCTGCGGGAGCCGACGCGCGAATATGGGAAGGGCTCGGGCTCCGGCTAGCCCGCGCGGGACTTCCGGTACTCCGCGATAGCGTCTTGGAGAGTTGTCCAGCCGAGCAGGGCGCACTTGATCCGCACGGGAAACTGGCGGACGCCTTGGAGCGCGGTGATCTCGCCCAGCTCGTCCTCCTGCTCCTCGGTGATCTCCTCCCCCTGCATGATGCCCTTGAAGGTGCGGACCATCTCCTCGGCCTCGTCCACCGTCTTGCCTGTGAGGTGATCGGCCAGCATGGACGCGGAGGCCTGGCTGATGGAACAGCCCTGGCCTTCGAAGCCGACGTTGGTGATGCGGCCGTCCTTGCCGACGTCCATTGTCAAGACGACCTGGTCGCCGCAGAAGGGGTTGAACCCTTCGGCCTTCAAGTCAGGGTTGGCCAGCAACCCTTTTTTACGAGGGCTCTTGTAGTGGTCCAGGATGATCTCCTGGTAAAGGTCGTCAAGACCGTCGGGCAGCTGCATTTCCGAAGTACCTCAACGTCTCTTTCAGGCCGGCAATAAGGGCGTCAACCTCTTCTTCCGTATTGTACAGATAGAAGCTTGCCCTGGCGGTAGCCGGCACGTGGAGCCTGCTCCGCACCAGCGGCATAGCGCAGTGGTGGCCGGAGCGTATGGCGATACCCTGGCGGTCCAACACGGTGCCGATGTCGTGGGGATGGACGTCGCTGAGGTAGAAGGATATGACTCCGCCCCGCATGCTCAGATCGTGGGTGCCGAAGGTGGTTATCTCCTCCAGCTCCTTAAACCGGTCCAGCGCATAGCCGGTGAGGTCTATCTCATGTTGTCGAACGTTCGCCATGCCGAGGCCGTTCAGGTAATCCACGGCCGCGCCCAACGCAATAGCGTCGGCGATGTTCGGAGTACCGGCCTCGAACTTCATTGGCAAGTCGTTCCAGGTGGCATGGTCGTAGGTGACTTCGAGCACCATTTCGCCGCCGCGCAAGAATGGGTCCATCTGCTCCATGACCTCCTCGCGCACATATAGGACCCCAATTCCTGTAGGGCCGGCCATTTTGTGTCCGGAGAAGGCCAGGAAGTCGCACCCGATGTCTTGTACATCGACGGGCATGTGCGGGACGCTCTGGGCGCCATCCACGAGCACCAGGGCGCCGACGCGGTGGGCGGCATCGGTAATCTGCTTGACGGGTACTATGGTGCCGAGGGCATTGGACATGTGCGTGATGGCGACGAGCCGCGTGCGGGGAGTCAGGAGAGCGTCCATGTCGGAAACGTCGAGCTTGTAGTCCTCGCCCATCTTGAAAAAGGCCAGCTCGGCACCCGTACATTGTGCGACGTACTGCCACGGCACCAGGTTGCTGTGGTGCTCCATCTCCGTCAGGACTATCCGCTCGCCGGCCGTGACGTTGGCCATTGCCCAGGTCAAGGCGACCAGGTTGATGGCCTCCGTGGTGTTGCGGACAAAGATGAGGTCCTCAGGCCGTTTGGCGTTGATGAACCGAGCGACCTTGAGGCGAGATTCCTCGTAGGCATCAGTCGCCTCTACGCTGAGCGTATGCACTCCGCGGTGGACGTTGGCGTTGTATCGCTCGTAGTAGTCGGTAAGTGCCTGGATGACCGATCGCGGCTTCTGTGATGTGGCGGCGTTGTCCAGATAGACCAGCGGGCGGCCGTTCACCTGACGCGACAATATGGGGAAGTCCTTTCGGACGGCGTTAACGTCGTACATCGCGCTCCTTACTGTCCGTCCATTGGCCGTTCGGAACATCCTTCGAGCTCAAGGCCAAGGAGTGCCGGCGGCCTCCTCAGATGGTAACCGCCGGTTGCTCGCGCAATCTGGCCATGACGGCACCGTCCACGTACTGCCGGACGGCGTCGTCGGTGATGGACGTAATCACTTCATTCACAAACCCATGCACAAGAAGGCCGCGAGCTACATCATCGCCGATGCCGCGACTTTTCAGATAGAACAGGGCGTCCTCGTCCAGCTGGCCCACGGCGGCACCATGGGTGCAGGTAACGTCGTCCGCCAAGATCTCCAACTTGGGCTGGGTATCCACATGCGCCGTCGGCGAGAGGAGAAGGTTCTTGTTGACTTGATGGGATGTGGTCCGCTGAGCGTCGCGGCGCACCAGGACATCACCCACGAACACCGCATGGGAGCGGTCATCCATGATTCCCTTGTAGACCTCGTCGCTGGACGTGTCCGGCACGAGGTGGTCGATGAAAGTGTGGTTGTCTATGTGGCTGGTCCCGCGGCCAAGGTATAGGCCATTGAGCGATACGCCAGCACCAGGCTCGGCCAGGCTGACATTCATGTCGTGGCGGACGAGGCGCCCACCAAGGTCGACGGTCATGGAGGCCAGCCGGCTATCCCGACCGAGGGCGACTTCAGTGGTGGCGACGTGAAAGCCGGTCGGAGCCTCTTTTTGCAGTTTGTATAGCCTGAGCGAGCTGCCTGGCTGGGTGATGACTTCCGTTACTGCGTCATTGAAATAGGGAGTCCGGACTCCCGGCGCTTCGTAGCTCTGGAGCACTGTGGCTGAGCTGTCCCTCCCAGCGATGATTAGGACGCGGGGGTACGTGACGCGAGGCCCGGAAGCGCCGGTCGAGATGAAAAGCAGGTGGATGGGCTCAGGGACCGAGACGCCGTCGGGAATGTGCACGAAAGCTCCGTCATGCACGAAGGCCGTGTTAAGCGCCGTAAAGGCGTTAGAACAGCGTGCGTGACGGGCCAGGTGCTCTCTTACCAGGGGCACCCCGTACTCTACGGCGTCGGCCAGGCGGCCGACGATGGGCCCATCACCTTTGCGGGCGATGACATCGCTACGCATACCGGCCTCACTGCGTGGCTCGGTGGAGAGCGGCGGAGCGTAATGCCCGTCGACGAACACGAGCTGGTGAACGCGAGGACAGGGAAGCTCGTAGCGCGCGACGTCGGTGACCCGACCGGGGGCTGTTTCCGGCGGCAGCGCGACCAACGGGGCCTCGACGATAGGTCGAATATCGGTGTATTTCCACGGCTCGTTTCCACGCCGAGCGGTCGGGAACCCCAGGCGCTCGAACTCCTCGATGGAGTCCCGCTGGAGCTCGCGCAGCCAGGCGGGGTTCGACCCACCCCCGTCGCGCTCGAATGCCTTGAACGCCTCGATGTAAGGCGCTTCGTATGTTGCTTGCTGTGTCATTGGCGTCCTCAGCCGGCGGCAGCGCCCGCGCCGAGCCAGTCGTAGCCTTTGGCCTCGATCTCCTGCGCCAGCTCTTTGCCGCCGGAGCGGACGATGCGCCCGGCCATCAGCACGTGCACGAAGTCCGGGACGAGGTAGCTGAGCAGCCGTTGATAATGCGTGACTACGATGGTGGCGGTCTGCGGAGTCGCCAGCTCCTCGATGCCGCGAGCGACACTTCGGAGTGCGTCCACGTCCAGGCCTGAGTCGATCTCGTCCAATATCCGCAACCGCGGCTCCAGCACCGCCATCTGCAGCACCTCGTTCCGCTTCTTCTCGCCTCCGGAAAAGCCCTCGTTGACGGAGCGTTTGGTCAACGCGGGATCCATCTCAACCACTTTGACCTTGTTGCGAATAAGACGGTCGAACTTGAGCACGTCCATCTCGTCCTCGCCGCGGCTCTTGCGGACCTCGTTGTAGCCAGCGCGGAGGAAGTGGTCCATGCGGACGCCGGGGATCTCAATTGGGTGCTGGAAGGAGAGAAACAGGCCCTTCCTCGCCCGGTCTTCAGGAGGCATGGCAAGGAGGTCTTCGCCTTCGTAAAGCGCCTGACCCTGGGTGACCTCGTAGCCTGGGCGGCCTGCGAGCACATAGGCGAGTGTGCTCTTGCCCGAGCCATTGGGGCCCATAATGGCGTGCGTCTCGCCCGCGTCGACGCGAAGGTCGATTCCCTTCAAGATCTCCACACCGTTGACTTCGGCGTGCAGGTCCCGGATTTCAAGCATTGCCATTCGTATCTCCGCTGCAACCGTCACTTCAGTGGGACCCAAGCCTTTTCCTGAGAGGCTCCGAGCTGCTTCCGTTATCC
>JBJKQC010000100.1:0-6423 GCA_046705745.1 Dehalococcoidia bacterium | reverse complement strand
GCCTTTTCCGCATCCAGCACCGCCTGGAAGACATCTTAGGCGCGGACGTAGACCTGGTGGTACGGGACGCCGTCATAGAGGACCTGCGGGAGAACATCTACGGAGAGGCTGTGGATGTCTTCAAGTAGGCGCAAGTGGAAATTCCGGCTCCGGCACATCATAGAGGCGATCGAGAAGATCCAACGGTACACGGATGGGATGTCGCTCTCGGAGTTCCTGGACGACCAGCTCACCTCGGACGCGGTCCTTCGGAACTTCATGGTGATAGGCGAGGCTGCACGTTATGTACCCGAATCGATGGTGGCCGCCTTTCCGGAGGTGCCATGGGCAGATATGCGTGGGATGCGGAACGTCGTAGCCCATGAGTATGACCGCGTCCGGCTGGTCACCATCTGGGCCACCATCCACAACGACCTTCCGCCGCTCGTCCCACTCCTCCAGCGCGTGCTCGAAGAAGCGGAGGAATAGCCCGGCTGGTGAGGTCACAGGAGGTCACAGAGGGTGACCCCAAACCGCGCCAGACCGCCAGCCGCATATCGCCTTGTCCCTTCCCCCTTCGGGGGAAGGCTAGGAAGGGGGCACCCTCCTACCACCTCCACATCCTCCTACGCCATAAGACTGTTATCCCCCTACGCCACGGCCACCTAAACGCCACCCGCCGCTTTCGGCATCCGTCCCAGTCCGGCACTCCCAGATGGGCCATACCCCACCGTCCGTCCGCGCCGACGGACTTCGTGGCGGATCCCCCCAGCCGCGAATTCATTCGCCGGGCTTCCTCGCCCTATTCCCCTGCCCGACGCCTCCTCCGCTCACTGCTTACCGCTTACCGCTCACTGGAATATCCATATCGTCCTATGCTACAATGTTTCTCGTCCGCAGCACCACGGCCACGTAAACGCCATTCGCCGCTTTCGGCGCTCGTACCAGGTTCCGCACTCCCAGGTGCGCCATGCACCTCCGACCGTCCGCCCTTTGCACCCTGTTGGGGCGGCATGAGGTACCGTTGATTGCAGAATCACGAGAGGCATACCGCAATGAAAAAGCGGTATTTTGCCAGCTGGCAGTCTATGGCCATGAATCGCCCTTCCAAGATTCCCGAAAATACCGCCAAATCCGTGCGGTATCGCTCTCGCACCCCGATAACATCGGGGCCGCCGCCCCTAACTGCTCACCGCTTACTGCTCACTGTCGAGATGCCATCGCCGCCCACTGCCGGACGTCGCAGTCATGGCGGCCTCGCGGGCCCGTGCGCTATCCTGAGCGTGGCGGCCGCCTCCATCGGCTACCGCAACGCCTGACACGAGAGGAGTCCCGCAAGTGACCACTGTCCCTAAAGCCAAGGTGTTCCCCATCTCCACGGAGGTCAACGACAAGGGCCATCTCGTCCTGGGTGGATGCGATGCCGTCGCACTGGCCGCCGAGTTCGGAACGCCCCTCTACGTCTATGACGAGGCGACCCTCCGGCACCAGGCCGATGCCTTCCGCTCGGCCTTCGAGGCCCTGTACCCCCGGACCCACGTGATCTACGCCTCCAAGGCATTCATCAACGTCGGGCTGGCCCGCCTGGTCTCCGGCTACGGCCTCGGGTTCGACGTGGTCTCCGGCGGCGAGCTGGCCGTGCTGCGCGCCGCGGGCGTTCCCTCCGGCACCGTGCACTTCCACGGCAACAACAAGACGCCTCGGGAGCTGCGCGAGGCCGGGGACTGGAACGTGGGCCTGGTCGTCATCGATAGTTTCTACGAGCTGGGCATGCTGGACCAGGTCGCGGGCGAAGCTGGCAAGCGCCAGCCAGTGCTCATACGCGTCTCGCCCAGCATCGACCCGCACACCCACCGGCTCACGACCACCGGCGTGCTGGACAGCAAGTTCGGCTTCCCCATCGAGACGGGCCAGGCGGCGGAGGCGGTGCGGCAGGCCGTGGCGGCCAAGCACCTCGACCTGCGTGGCCTCCACTTCCACCTCGGCTCGCCCATCTTCGAGCTGGAGCCCTACACCGAGGCCATCGAGCGCGTGCTGCGGTTTGCATCGGACATGCGCGAGGAAGGGCTGGAGCTGCGCGAGTTCAGCCCGGGCGGCGGGTTCGCCATCGCTTACACCGAGGAAGACAACCCGCCTCCGCCGTCGGCCTACGCGGAGGCCATCGTCGGTGCGCTGAAGCAGGGCTGCGCGGACCTCGGCCTGCCGGAGCCGGAGCTCATCATCGAGCCCGGCCGGGCGATCACCGGGCCGGCGGGAGTGGCGCTCTACACGGTGGGCGCCATCAAGAACGTGCCGGGCGTGCGGACCTACGTCTCCGTGGACGGCGGCATGGGCGACAACATCCGGCCGGCGCTCTACGGCTCGCAATACGTGGCCGTGGTGGCGGATGACGCCCTGAAGCCCGCGACGGAGACGGTCACCATCGCAGGGAAGTACTGCGAGTCGGGGGATGTCCTGGTGCGGGATGCGAAGCTCGTCCCAGTGCGTGCGGGAAGCTTGATTGCGCTGCCCGCTGCTGGAGCGTACGCGCCGTCCATGGCCAGCACTTACAACCTCAACGGCCGCCCCGCCATCGTCCTCGTCAAGGACGGCCGCGCGACCCTGCTCCGCCGCCGCGAGTCTTACGCCGACCTGACAACCTTGGACGTGGTGTAGTGAAGAGGTGGTGTGAGAATGGGAAGAGACCTGCTGGACCTCTTCAATAGCGATCCGAAAATAATGCATGGGCAGGCGTGCATTCGCGGGACTCGCATACCCGTGAGTGTGATACTCGACAACCTAGCAGCCGGGGTAAGTGAGGACGAAATACTCCAGGAGTATCCGACACTCACGAAGGAAGCAATTCATGCTGCGATTGCCTACGCCGCTGTATTGGCACGCGAAGAGATCCTCCCGCTTGCGTCATCGGACGCATGAAGGGCAAGCTGGATGAGAATCTTCCGTATCGAGTGAAACCATTGTTGGAGAGCCACCAACACGATGTTTCTACGGTCAACGAAGAGGACCTGAGTGGGAAGCCAGATTCTACAGTCATGGCCATAGCACGAGCCGAAGGGCGAATGCTTCTTACCCTAGACAGGAGGCTGGCAGACGTACGCCAAGTGCCGCCAGGACGGCACCCTGGGATTATCGTCCTCCGGCCGAGTGATCAGAATTTACGGGCGATAAGCTCTTCGGTGCGAACGCTGCTAAGTCAGTACAGCCTAGAGACGCTCGCAGGCTCCATCGTCGTTGTTCAAGAAGGGCGTATTCGCATACGCAGGACCATGGAATCATGACCTCCGCGTTCACCCTCCACGGCCAGCAGGCCGCCGTGCGGATGCTGGAAGCGGCATTGCGCGACGACCGTCTGCATCATGCGTACCTGTTCACGGGGCCGGCCCATGTCGGCAAGCTGACCCTCGCCGTGCAGCTGGCCCAAGCCGCCAACTGCGATACGGACGACGGGGCGTGCCGCCAGCGCATTGCGGCCGGCCAGCACGCCGACGTGCGCGTCATTGCCGTGGATGGAGAAGCGGCGGAAGGACCTCGGACGGTCATCGGCATCGAGGCTATCCGGGACATCATCAGCTCGGCGTACCTACAGCCCTATGAAGGCCGCATGCGTGTCTTCATCATCAACGGCGCTGACCGCATGAGCACGGACGCGGCCAACGCCCTGCTGAAGGTGCTGGAAGAGCCGCCAGACAGCGTGCTGCTCGTCCTGCTCTCCGACAACCCAGAGGGGGTGCTGCCCACCGTCCGCTCTCGCTGTCAGCTCTTGGAGCTGCGGCCGCTGCCGGTTGACGAGACGGTCGCCTTATTGCATGAGCAGTACGGCGTGGGTGCCGAGCAAGCGGAGGTACTGGGCAGGCTATCGCGTGGCTGCATCGGATGGGCCATCGAGGCCACGCAGGACCCCAGCCTGATGGCCGGCGTTCACCAGCGCATCGAGCGGATCGTCGACGTGGCATCGGGCGGGCTTGAGGAGCGCTTCTCCTACGCGGATGACCTGGCGCGGCGTTTCCAGCGGGATCCCGCAGCGGGACGGGATGAGCTGTTTCTCTGGATGCGCTGGCTGCGAGACGTTCTGCTGGTGCAGCAGGGGCAGGAAGCCAGCATCGTCAATGTGACCTGGCGGCAGACGCTCACCCGCCACGCGGAAGCCCTGACGCCGGCCCAGACGGTGCGCTGGCTCCACCGCCTGACGGAGACCATCGAGGCGTTGGACCGAAACGCCAATGCGCGGCTGGCCTTGGAGGCGCTCATGATGGACGCGCCGGAAATTCAGGTGGAGGCGCAATAAGACAACGTCCGGCCCAGCGAAAGGACCAAGGCAACGATCTGCGACCGCGCCCCTAAGTGCCCACCAGGGCCTGCTCCACAATGGCCGCGTCCATGGGCGCTTCCTCGCGCCGCGGCAGTGAGTGCAGCCAGGGCAGGTACAGGCTCCACTCGTCGGGGAGCTGGCGGTGCATCAGGTGATAGTAGGGGTTTGCCTTGGGCGCCGTTGGCTCCCGTAGCAGCTTCATCCCCGCTTCGTGAGGCGTGCGATCGGCCTTCCGGTGATTGCATGGCACACAGGCAGCGACGACATTGTCCCAGGTGTGCTGCCCGTTCCGGACGCGCGGGATGACGTGGTCAAGGGTCAGGTCCCGCGTCTGCTTGCCGCAGTACTGGCAAGTGAAGCGGTCTCGCCAGAAAACTTCTCGACGTGCCAAGCGCCTGGTGAACACCGGGCGCTTGACCATGTACAGCAGGCGTACAACGCTAGGTATGGGAAAGACGTCAAGCGCAGCGCGCACCTCTCCCTCTCCCGTCTCGAGCACCTGGGCCTTACGGCGCAGCAGCAACACCAGCGCCCGCCGTATCCCGCAGACGTTCAGCGGCTCGTAGTTCTGGTTGAGGATGAGAACGGGAGCGTTCAGGCTGGCCCTCCCTGCGCGCGAACACTACCTACTTTGCATCATAGGGCGGGTATGGCCTGCTCCGCAACAGTCCGTCAGCCGCCCAGTCCTAGCATAGACTTCACCGACCCGAACTCGGAAGGCAAGAACGCCAACACAATGCTCGTTCGTTTGACAAGGGGTCCCGCCAGTGCCGAGTTGTCAATCGCTTGATGCAGCGAGGTGACTGGCACGACGCCCATCGCGGAGATAATGGCGGTGGCCGCCAAAGCGCCGGCGGCCAAGCCAAGGATGGCTCCGGCCCCGTTGTCTATCCAGCCCAGCATCAGGACGTTGAGTGTTGCCTTGAGAATGCGCGCTACTATCCATGCGCCGACAAGTACGGCCAAGAAGATGACGGCAAAGGCAATTATCTGCTTCTGGCCCTCGCTGTTCACGGGGACCAAGTAAGCAGCCGACTTGTAAAGCCTGCCCGCGAGCACTACACCCAAAATTCCGCCTATCAAGGTGAGCACCCAACGAATGACGCCATTCCTCCAGCCGAGAAAGCCCAGACCAACTACCAAGACGATGATGAGAATATCTACCCAGTTCATGTGTTCCCCTCGGGCGCCAGGACATGAAGACATAGGGCGCCAAGAAAGAACTATAAGGCGTGGCCTATCCCACCTTCAATGAACCAAGCATACAAGCCTAGTCCAATAGGACGAGTTGCTTTCTTCGCCTGTCGTAGCGGTCGCCGACGCCCAGGACAACGGCTACCTTGCCCTGGGAGAAGAGCTTTGACAGAGGCGAGAGAAGAGGACGGTTAGACGGCAAAAATGGGCGTGTCCTTGGTAATGACCCGGGTCTCGTCTGCCAGCGCTTTCCGAATGTATTTAGGCAAAGCAAGCAGGCCCCGGTGCGTGACGCCATCGTAGAAGCGCAGGTCCGACTCGAGGCGCCCCTTTATACGGCTGTCGATATCGGCGGGGGCTAAAGTCTCCAAATCGGGCGAGTCCTCAAGTGCGCCGACGGTAAAGCCCCACGCGGTGCCGAAGCTAGGTATGTCAACGCGGTAGCCGTATGTGCGGGCAAACACTTGGGACATGGTCCTATGGATGGCAGTGAAGACCTCAGTGACGTTGATAGGCCCAGCGGGGCCGGCTTGGGCAACCACAAGCCCGCCGGGGGCAAGACGCGACTTCACTAGGCCATAAAATTCCTGCGTGTACAGCAGATACGCGGGCCCACCCTCAAGAGGGTCCGGGATATCGATGATGATGACATCGAAGGGGTCTGAATGATTCTCGAGGTACGCCAGAGCGTCTTCATGCAGCAAGGTAAGCCGCGGGTCGTCGAAAGCGCCTTGGTGGTGGTTGACCAAGTACTGCCGGCACAGATCAACCACCTCTCCGTCCAGGTCCACCATGACGAGGTCAGAGACCGACTTGTGGCGCAGGACTTCACGCGCCGTGGCACCTTCGCCACCGCCGGCAATAAACACCCGTCGAGGGTTTGCGTGAGTGACCATGGCGGGCTGCACGAGAGCCTCGTGGTAGACCCACTCATCCGCCTC
>JBJKQC010000099.1:0-3111 GCA_046705745.1 Dehalococcoidia bacterium | reverse complement strand
CCACCGACGCTTCGGGGAACATTGCCACTGCCACACAAGTCGTGTCGGTGGTCGACACCACGCCGCCGGCGTTCCCACCTGTGGCCGACATCGAGGTACACGCAACGAGCCGGGACGGGGCAGTGGTTACCTACACCAGCCCGACCGCCACTGACGCCGTTGGCGTGGTGTCCGGCCCGACCTGCGCGCCCGGATCGGGATCGCTGTTCCCAATCGGGGAGACAGTAGTGAGCTGCACGGCATCGGATGCCGCGGGAAACGTGGGGGCCACGAGCTTCACCGTCAAGGTGACGCGGCTGGTCGTCAGAATCGATATCCAGCCTCATTCTGATCGCAACCTGTTCGTCTACAGGAGCCGAGGGCCTATTCAAGTAGCAGTCCTGAGCGACGCCGGCTTCGATGCCACCCGGCTCGATCTCTCCCGTGTCACCTTGGGCCCAACCGGGACGGAGGCGTCAGCCAGGAATAACGGCCGTGTCGTTGATATCGACCGCGATGGAATACCGGACCTAGTGCTTCAGTTCGACGCGCAAGACCTCGGCATTGAGTCCCTCCCGGCAGGCCAGACGCAGGAGTTGACCCTGCTGGGCTGGACCACGGACGGACTGGCCATCATCGGGTGGGACAGCGTCACAGGAGCGCCGGGAAACATGCACGCAGGCGGCCACGGACACTAGCATCCAACGGAGGGAGCGCCTTGAAGGCGCTCCCTCCAGGTTGCCTTAGTGAAGCATCTTGGCTCGTGTCATCGGTCACCACTGCCGCTCCTCGATGCCCTATCTCTCGGACTACGAGGCGTCCGCCGTTGCTTGCTCCTCTCATGGTGCAGACTTCACCATCTTTATGTCGTCCAGGTAAAAGGTGGGGGGCACGGTCCCTTCCCCCTCCTCTATTCGCACACTCCCAATGGCCTTGTTGCTTCCATCGAGCGCGGAGAGCGGAACCTTGAACAAGTACCAGCCTCCGCGCGCCTCGGTTGCATGCGGCAGCGCCCGATCTTTTGCATCTCCGTGTCGTTGGCGTCTGTCAGTGCCATGTCAATAACCGATAGCTGACCGGATGCGCCCGGGTGCAGGGCGAATTGCGGGTAGCTGTATCCGGTTGTATCGAAGCTCCCGCCGTTCAAGGCCAAGCCGGCCCAAGGCGCTTGGTGGGTAACGGCTATCGACCAGCGCCCATCGCATACGTAGGACGTCTCTTCCAGGTTGACCTTCGTATCCCAACTCCAGTTGCCCCAGTTAAGGGTATCGGCAAAGAGGATGGAAGACGTCGGGTCGGGAGTAGGCCCAGGATTGGCTGCCTTTTCACCCGGACAGGGCTGGTCGGGGAAGGTAGTCACGGTCTCGCCCGACAGCTCCAGCCGGGCGGAAGCCGCGTTGTTGCCGTAATCGCTCTCCACGATGCTATGGTCAGGGTTGGCCGTTGTCACGAAGCAATAGACGCCGTCCGGCACCCCCATGACGTCGATGTATTGGTCGGGCAAGTTCCATTCATAGCTATCAGTCCACCCGACCGAAATCCCCTGCGGTGTGGTGGGGCTGCGGTCTTCTTAGCGATAGTAGAGGCTGCTCGGGGCGCCTGGCAGGTTGAAGACATGGTGGCTGTCCATCATGCAGGTACTGGTCTTCATGCCCCGGACAATGGTCTTGGCGCCATCCATGAGTTGAAACAGCGTAAAGCCTTCAAAGGGCCAATGATGGTGGGCAGGATGGTAGGTCATGCACCCAGCAATTCGGTCCCTGTAGGAGGTGTCCGTGCTTCGGGTGTAGTAATCGTAGCCGTCCGTGCTTTGGTAGATGCGCTGAAAGACCCACTCCCCCCCGTTGAGGGTCTGACCACATTTGGCCGCATTGCCAGCAGCGGGGAAGCGCTCTAGAACGCCGACCCCTTGATTTCCGACGTCGTTGGTAAAGGCCAAGCGCTTACGCCCGTCCACTTCTTGAATGACCAGATGGCTAGGTTGCAGCGCCACCAAGTCGGGAGTAGATCGGGGCCAGAGGAATTTCCGCCCTGGGTCGGAGTCGGACCGTCATTGTGTGGAATGTTGGGGCTAGAAGGCCTCGGTCCATGGGCAAGTAAGCCTAGGCCGCCTGCGACTCCAAGCACGATGACAAGCATCGTCAAGACAGGGCCGGCGACGTGCCACCACATCACAAATGCCTCCGCACTGCTTCAGGCGGTCCAACTAGCATCACGTTTCCCTTAGTCCATTTGACCTTCAGTGCTTCGGGTAGATGACCCTCCGATGTCCTACGCCGTTACATCTAATTGATGGATTGGTATCCATCAAGAACGACTAGCCAATTATTGGCAACGGAGCTTGCAATGACGAAGGGTGAATCGCAGCACGCCATAAACCGTTCCGTCAATAAGGTTTGGTGCCCGCCTCCCATAGACCCTTATCCCTTCACCCGTGCTAGCCGCTATACTTGCTGAGTAGTGAGGGCCATGATCATTCCAACCGCGTACCGAGATTCCCTCCTCAACACGGCCGGCTGCGGCCACTCGCTCCCTAGATGGATGCGGACTGTCTTTCGATAGCGTCAAGTCAGCCGCAATCACAATGTCATCTCGGTGATAAACGGATGAACGTTTCGGTTTCTCAGCCCGCCATCAAGTCTTGGTTCTGGGCCGCGCGCCCCTTCTCACTGTCAGCGTCAGTTTCGCCGGTCCTGGTCGGCACCGCCGCCGCAGCCGTCGCAACAACCCTCAACTGGTCGCTGTTCGTCCTGGCGCTTACCGGCTCCATTGCCATTCAGATCGGCACCAACCTCACCGACGAGTACGCGGACCACCGCAAGCACGCGAGCGCGGGCAAGTTCCTTGCGCCCCACAAGGTCCTTCAGCGCGGCCTCCTTAGCGAACGCGCGGTTCTTCTGGGTATTTGGGCGTCGTTCGGCTACGGCATCCTTGCCGGACTCTACATCGTGTCGCAGACTGGCTGGCCCATCCTCGCCATTGGACTAGCCAGCGTGGCCGCCGCCTTCTTCTACAGCGGCGGCCCGCGCCCCATCGGCAACTACGGCCTGGGCGAGCCGGTCGTCTTCTTGTTCATGGGGCCGATTATGGTCATGGCTTCCTACTACGTCCAAGCGCTACTGGTGAGTGCGG
>JBJKQC010000098.1:0-15488 GCA_046705745.1 Dehalococcoidia bacterium | reverse complement strand
AGCCCCGTGGGGTAGTCGCCTGCATCCCGCCATGGAATTTTCCTCTCGCCTTGCCTGCAGGCATGACGAGCGCCGCTCTCCTCGTCGGCAACGCCGTCATACTCAAGCCTGCCGAGCAGGCACGGATCACAGCCAAGCTGCTGGTGGATGTCTTCCACGATGCCGGCGTGCCCAAGGACGCACTGTTGTACCTGCCCGGTCGCGGCGAGACCGTGGGGGCGCGCCTGGTGGAAAGCCCTGAGGTAGACATGGTGGCCTTCACCGGCTCGCTCGCTGTGGGGCTTGGGGTCTACCGGACCTCCGCCCAGGTGCGGCCAACGAAAGGCGGTCTGAAGCGGACAGTCACGGAGATGGGCGGCAAGAATGCGATAGCCGTATTCCCTGACGCCGACCTGGACGAGGCCATCGAAGCCATCCTCGCCTCCGCCTTCGGCCACGCCGGCCAGAAGTGCTCCGCATGCTCCCGCCTGCTCGTCCACCGCGACATCCATGACCGGCTCATGAAACGGTTGGTCGACGCGGCTCGGAGCCTGCCCCTTGGTCCTGCCGAGGACCCCGCCACGGTGGTCAATCCGCTCATCGACGCCGAAGCCGCGGAGCGAGTGCGGGCATATGGACGCGTCGCTCGAGAGGAAGGCCAGGTGCTGCTAGATTCACTAGAGAGTATAGACGGCAACCCCAACTTGCTCGGCCCGCTCATCGTCGAGCTGACGCCCGAGCGCGCCGCCTCGGCCCGCGTCGGCCAAGAGGAGATCTTCGGCCCGGTTTTGACAGTCGTCCCCTTCAAGAATGAAGAGCAGGCGGTGCATTTGGCCAACGATGTTCCCTACGGGCTCACATTCGGCCTTTTCTCCAGGAGTCCCCGCACGATCTCCAGGGTGGTCCAGAAGGTGCAGGCCGGCAACATATACGTCAACCGCAAGACCACCGGAGCCCGCGTTGGCGTCGAGCCTTTCGGTGGATACAGGCTTTCCGGTACGGGGCCCAAGGCGGGGGGTGAGGAATACCTGACTGCCTTCGTGACCCGCGCCAAAGGATTTCGGGCCTCACCGACGGGCGAGGCTACCGACGTCCCCCGTGGACCGGCCCCAGCTGTCACCCTTCCCTGTGCATGGAATGGCCGGCCTGCGCCCGAGCGCGTCGCCTGCCTACGCGAGGCGCTGACCGCCTTTGCCAAGTCCTCCAAAGCACTCCCCACGTCGGGCCGGGACGAGATACTCACCGGCTTGCGAAGGGTGCTGGACGCTTCCGCAGAGATTACCGACGTCCAGCCCGCGGTGGCCGCGCCGGGGCAAGAGAACGTCATCACGTGGGACACACCCTTAGGCACGGGCCTGGTGGCAGGCGATGGCGGGGCCAACCCAGCCCTTGTGGCGGCGTTCGCCTGGGCAGCGCTCATCGCGGGCAACGGAGTACTGTTGTTCGTTCCTGACGACTGGCGTCCAACATTCGCGGCTATGTTGGACGCACTCCACGGGGCCGGCATCCCCGCAGACGTCATTGGCCTGGCCTCGCTTGGGGCCCAGTTGGAAGACACGGCCACCCACCCTATCCACTACGCGGCCGTCGATCTAGGTCTAGACCTTACCCTGCCGGTCTACGAGGTGCTCGGGGTTACCCAGCCTGAACGCGGACAGCACTGGCTGAAGAAACTCATCCACGCGGGCGACGGCCTCCATCCGGGCGAACCCGGTTTTCTCCGGCAGTTCGCCCAGCCCAAGGCCATCTCCATTCGGACCCTCCGCCACGGCGCCGCCCTTGCGCTGGTGGAAGTCCAAATCCCACACCAAGGGCGTGACGCAGGCCAGAGCTCACGGCAAAGGGCCTCTCATGGCTAAAGCGGTGGTGGCGCTCGGTGGACACGCCCTACTCGCACGCGAAGACAAGCCCAGCCTTGATCGCGAATGGTGGCGAGCTAGGCAGGCTTCGGCGGAGGTTGCCCGCCTTGCTGCCGCCGGCTGGCGTCTCGCGCTCACGCACGGCAACGGACCGCAGGTCGGACACATCCTAGCCCGGTCAGCCGAAGCCACGTCCGCCTACCCCCTGACGCAACCGATAGCCGTTGCTCAGTCCCAAGGCGAGATCGGCTACATCCTCCAACAGTCGCTTTGCATCGAACTCGCGGCGTTAGGGCTTGAGAGCCAGGCCGCGACCTTGATAACCCAGGTCGTTGTCGATCCCAAAGACGAAGCATTTTCCAGGCCGACCAAGCCCATCGGTCCTTACATGGACCAGCACGAAGCCGCGGTTAACGCCGCGGCTGGAATTCCAACGGTGCACGAAAGCGAGCGCGGTTGGCGGCGCGTGGTAGCTTCCCCAAAGCCGCTACGGATCGTCGAGGCTGCCGCGATACGCTCGCTTCACGATGCGGGGACTACGGTTATCGCCTGCGGCGGTGGCGGCATACCTGTCTTCGAGTCGGAGGCCGGCCTCACGGGTATCGATGCCGTGGTAGACAAGGACTACGCAGCCGTTCTGCTCGCCTTGACCCTGGAAGCTGATCTGCTGCTCATCTTAACGGACGTCCCACATGTTTCCCTTCACTTCGATCGCCCCGGCCAGGAACCCATCCAACGCATGACTACGGCCATGGCCGAGCGTTACCTCAAGGAAGGGCACTTCGGAGAAGGAACGATGCGGCCCAAGGTGGAAGCGGCGGTCCAATTTGTAGCGGAAACGAGGAAAGTGGCTGTAATCGCCGCGATCGCAGAGGCGCAGCGTGCCATCGAGGGAACGGCAGGAACGAGGATCATTCCATGACGCAAGACCAGAGCATGCTCGACACTGGTCCCACCAAGGTCGTCATCGTCGGCGCCGGTGGCAGGGACTTCCACAACTTCAACACGGTCTTTCGCGACGACCCCTCGCATCAGGTCGTTGCGTTCACTGCTGCGCAGATACCCGGCATCGACAGGCGTCGTTACCCCGCGTCCCTGGCAGGCCGGCTTTACCCGGAAGGTATCCCCATCACCGCGGAGGCTGAGCTGCCGGACCTCATCGAGCGTCACGATGTCAGCGTCGTCGTCTTTGCCTACAGCGACGTCTCCCACCTGGACGTGATGCACCTTGCTTCCCGCGTGCTGGCCAAGGGGGCCAGCGTGTGGCTGCTCGGTCCGACGGAGACGATGCTGCGCTCCCAACGGCCGGTTATCAGCGTCTGCGCGGTACGGACCGGGGCCGGCAAGAGTCCCATAAGCCGCTACATCGCCTTGCGACTGAAAGCGCGCGGCCTGCGGGTGGCGGTCATGCGGCATCCCATGCCCTACGGCGACCTGGCCCGCCAGGCCGTCCAGCGCTTTGGGTCATCCGAAGACCTTTCGACGGCGGAGACCACCATCGAAGAGCGGGAGGAGTACGAGCAGTACGTCGACATAGGCATCCCGGTGTTCGCCGGGGTGGACTACGCGCGCATTCTAGCCGAGGTCGAGAAGGAAGCCGACCTCATCGTGTGGGACGGCGGCAACAACGACTTTCCGTTTGTGTCACCAGACCTCCACATTGTCGTGCTCGACCCTCTGCGCGCCGGTCACGAACTCGCCTATCACCCCGGCGAGACCAATCTACGCATGGCGGACGCATTCATCGTGAACAAGACCGGCAGTGCGACCAGCCAGCAGATAGAGACGGTCGTCGCAAATGCGCTTGCGGCGCGGCCCTCGGCGCCCATCGCCAAAGGCGACCTCACCGTCCACGTGGAGAGCACACGCCTCCGCCGGGGAAGCCGCGTTGCCGTCGTAGGCGATGGTCCGACGCTAACGCACGGCGGCATGTCTCATGGCGCAGGCACCGTGGCCGCCCAGCAATTGGGCCTTGAAGTCGTGGACCCACGCCCTTATGCGGTGGGCGAGGTGCGCGCGGCGTTCGAGGCTTACCCACACCTTTCGACGGAAGTCCCGGCGTTGGGCTACTCCCCTCGACAACTAACAGACCTTGCCGCGACTCTGGAGCATATCCCTGCCGATGCCATTCTGGCGGCCACCCCTATCGACCTGGCCCGCCTGCTGAAAATCGGGAAACCCATCGTCCGGGTCCGCTATAAGTTCCAAGAGAGCACGGCGGTGCTGGGCCCACTTCTGGACCAATTCGTAACCCGGCTATCCTTGCTCTCCTGACCACCGATGGCCCCTAACGGCCGTACGCCTCAATAGCCGGGGAACCGGGCTTCGACCGCACTTGCCGTGGCCTGGTCGCTGGCTATGACGAGGAGCGTGCTCTGTCCCTGCTCCGAGACGACGTTGAACTGCCCAAGCTCCGTGCCGGAGACCTTGCTCGCAGTTTGTTGGACCGGACTGCCTTCGTCCTTCATGAACGCGGCAAAGGTGGTCAGGAACTCCTGGGCGTCCTGCGGTGAGTCCCACTGCAGGAGATCAACGAACACCTGTTGGCCGTTCGGCCCCTTGAGGAACTGGTAACGGTCCCCCACCCAGCCGGCCGCGGCTTGGGCCGCCATGCTCTGGCCTACTTGTCCCGCCAGGTAGTCCTGGAGGTCGAATGCTCCGAGCACGTCACTATCGAGCTTCGACCAGCCCTGGCCAAGCGCGGAAGCCAAGTCCGGTAATGACACTTTCTGCGGCAATTGGTGCGCCAGGTACTTCTCCGGGTGCAAGATTTGCTCCGTATCGACCGGAGGGTTTTTGAATGCTTCGTTTATCGCCTGATAACCACCGCTTTGGTAAAGATTGACGACAAAGCTCAGCCCGGCCGTGTACGGGAACTCCAGATCGTCCTGGATGAAACGCGGGTACGAGGGGAGGGTCGCGACCAGTTGTGATTCCTGCTGCTGGATTTCGCTGAGATTGAGGTATTTTTCAGCGTAGAGGGTCTGGGTCAGGACGGCGTCTCCTTCTACCAACGCGGTAAAGGCGGCCGAGGCTTCAGAGTCATTAGCGATCTTATTTTCAGTCGCCGCAATATCGAAGGTGCCTTGCTGGAGGGAGTGAGTGTACTCGTGCGCATAGGTGTATTGCTCCAGAGGCCCGAATTGGCCTGACTGGGTCACCACGTACAGATTGCCGCTCTGCTCGTCGAACAGCCCCAGCACTTCCTGGTTTAGCTGGTCCTGTTCGATCTTTGCCAGGTCAGCATTGGGACCGATGAGGTGCAAGAAGCGCAAGAGGGACTGAGTTGTTTGCAGTTTGGCTGTGTCAGTGTTGGGCTGACTCTCCAGCACTTGTTTCATCTGGGCGCGAGTTACGATCTCAACCTTCTTCAGCGCACTGTCCGAAAGGCCTCGAATCTCCTTGACCCGCTGCTCGATCAAGTCCAGCTGCTGCTGAAGCTGAGGCGAGACCGGCAAGCCTTGGACCGGCGTGGGGGTCGGCGTCGTGCTCGCCGGAGGTGTAACAGTGGCAGTAGAGGCTGGTGCCGGGGTTGGGCTAGGAGTCGCGGTGGAGGCCAGTGTTGCCGTGCTACACGCCGCAGACGCCATCGCAATCACTAGCAGGGCCAACGCAATTGCAGGAAATCGTTTCATGCGAAAAAGATTACAGCCGTTATCATGACTTAGACCTGCTTACCGATCTCCACTGCCTCGGGGAGATTAGTACAACAGCTTATCTGCTGGTCTACTACGCACCAAAAGCGCCTCTGGCCTCCTGAATAAGTCCTACGCAGGCCCTTAACGTCCGAAGCGGCGCTGGCGAGCTTGGAAGCTCCGGATGGCGCGGAGAAAGTCCAATTTCCGGAAGGCAGGCCACAGAGAGTCGCAGAAGTAGAGCTCGCTGTAGACGCTTTGCCATAGCAGGAAACCGCTGAGGCGCGCCTCCCCGCTGGTGCGGATGATCAAGTCTGGGTCCGGCATGTCGGGTACGTACAGAAAACGGCTCAGATCATCCGCAGTCAGGCTGTCGGCGATCTCTACCGCAGTCGCCCCACCGTCCGCCTTCGACCGTAGCATGCGACGGACACAGTCCACCACCTCGTCGCGCCCGCCATATGCGAGGGCGATATTGAACGCCCAAGCACCATTCGACGCCGATTGCGCCTCTAGTTCGCTGATGCGGCGCTGGAGGTCCGGGGGCAGGAGCTCCAGTCGCCCCAGCACGCGGACTCGTCGCCGGCCGAACTCCCCTTGAGAGAACAGATCGAGCGCCTCGCCCAAGATCCCGAACAGCACGGCTATCTCCTCAGGCGCCCGTTGAAGGTTGTCAGTCGAGAGTCCCCACACCGTCACGGTTGGTATGGCCAGCTCGTCGCACCATCTCACCAGTTCCCTGACCTTTTCGGCACCGAAACGGTGCCCGTCCGACAACCTCGAAAGCTTGGAACGCGTAGCGAACCGGCGGTTGCCGTCCAGGATCAGGGCCACGTGCTGCGGCGGGGGATAGGCCGTCACCCCCTTGAGAAGCTGGCCCTCGTACCACCGCTCAGCGAGGCGGCGAAGCAAGGACCCTCTTGGAGCGCACTTTGTGCCGAATGTCTCACTCTGAGGTACTGATACTGAAGCTGCTTTCTGGCTGTCCAAGGCCTGGGCATCGCCAGGACCAATCTGTGTTGTCATCTTCTGCTGCATCGTGTCTTTGTAGCCTCGAGGCGCGCCTACGCTCTGCAAGGGCTCCATGTTACGCTCGTCCCGTTCAATTCGCCTCGATAGCATGCGTACGGAATAGATCGTCTCTTCCTAGGCGGAATGGCCAATCCGCATGGGGCAATGCTACAGAACACATCGGCAGCCGCTGTGAGGTCAAATGGGCTGGCGTTCAATCTTCTCCTCTGGCTTTCCCTCTGGCGGCACGCCAGCTTGCGCGGTAAGGCGTTGGGTCTGGGCCGGGCGGCGGCCCACCGGGCGGCGGCGGAACACCCTTGTGCAGCTCCCATTTAAGCGTCGCTGTCCCTTCCACGAAACCGTCCGTCCACTCGAAAGTTTTGCTGCCGGACAACGAGGTCAGATTGTTGAGGTCATCCACCTTCCCGCTTGCTGTAACGTCCGGCTCGTCATACCCGTCCTGCTTCGGTTCTGTCGTGACATTGGGTCCGTCCTGGATAGGACTGCTGGACGGGAAGCACACCTGGGTGTCCAGGGAGTAGTCCGATTGCGTTTCGGCGCCCTCCATGAGCAGCGAGAGCGGGCCATA
Source organism: Dehalococcoidia bacterium (assembly GCA_046705745.1). Classification (GTDB taxonomy): domain Bacteria; phylum Chloroflexota; class Dehalococcoidia; order Lucifugimonadales; family Australimonadaceae; genus JBJKQC01. The sequence continues at coordinate 8,415 of JBJKQC010000098.1, read as the reverse complement.
TGTGACTGTATAGGTCCCATCGAAGTTAATTTGGATTTGGAAGTCCGTTTGCCCGTGGGCGGAGCCCTGCACCTGCCACTTGTCCGAAGTCGTCTGCTCGGTCTTCAGCACCTGGGAAGGCATTCCGCTGCACCCCCCGTAAACTTTCCAGTCCATAGCGCTATCGTACGTCTTGCTTCCGGTCACAGTGGTGTCCAGAGGGAAGTCGCCTGATATCTCCCCGCCGGCGCCCGTCAGTGAGCCTGCACCGGTTAGGACTGTGCCCTCGCTGTCATACTTCGCCTTCTCGATTGTCTGTCCCGTCCACGGCGCTTTCGCCGGTAGCGTCTTTGTTGCCACGATGGTGTAATTCACCGTACCCATCCATTGGGGCGAGCACTTTGTTACGAGCTGCTCCATCTCTTGGAGCCGCTCCTGGTTGAGCTTGGCAAGCTCTGGGTTCACCCACGATGAGACCTTCCCGACGATGAACCCCACCAAGGTGGACTTCGTCAAGGCCGTCGCCTTCGCATTCAGCATGTTGAGAAACTGGACGGCCGTGTTCGACTTGATGTCCGTCTCGGCACTATCTATCTGGTCGAGGACCTTCTGCTTCGCCGTCGGGTCTTGAGCATACTCCTGTTGTGTCAGCGGGTTCGTGGGATTCTCTGCACATTGCCGCAGATCCTCGAGCTGCTTCATGATCTTCTGATAGCTATCTCTTGTGTCGACAGCGCTTACCACGTCCTTAAACGAGTTTCGGAACTCGGATGCCGCACCATTCTTCAAGGCCTCGCTATCGAGGGCCGTGCCGGCCATCTTCTCTAGCACTCCGATCCCTGAGTCGGTGAAATGCTGGGCCACCCCGTTAACGACAACCTGCGCTCCGCCCCCGGACGCGTAGACGGGGCTTGGATCGAGCAATGCCCTGGCCGTTCGCACCACCCACCTGGCTCCCCCATCACCCCGTGCTGCGGCCAGGGCGCCAGCCGGGAAGCTGCCGTTGGCCAGCGTGTACTGGTACCCCCACTGCAACCCGTCCGCCGTGTCCTGATGCGTGGTCTGGAACCCGCGCAGCGGAGACCCGGACACGCTTGACGGCTGCGCGGCGCCGAGGTCCGCTCCTTTCGGGTCTACCGTATAGGTGGTCTTGGCAACATTCCCGGTCGGCAGCGTCGCAATGATGGTCCAGGAGTATGTGCCGTCCTGTTGTACCTCGACCGTCGTCCCGTCCAACAACGCTTGGGGAATTGACGAAGGCGTATACGCTTCGGGGGGCTCTACAGTAGGTGTGGGACTGCTGCCGCTCGGTCTCGGGGCATTTACACCACCGCCGCATGCGCTGAGCAATCCGCCCAATACCGTGAGCGAGACCACCGACAGTATGGCGTTTCGCACTATGCTCATTGTGCCCTCCTGGAAGTGTCGAGACCTAAAGCGCCAGGTTGCGGGTCCTTAACGGTCTGAGTCTTGCGCGAAGTCCGCGGCCAGGTACCGTTCCAGCTTGACGGCGTCTACCGGCTCCGACCGGTACCCGATGTATCCGTCCGGCCGGACGAGGTAGAGACACTCGCCTCGGGCGCCGTACTGGTGGTGGAGCGAACCGTTCCCGTCGTATACCGTAACGCCGCCCCAGTCCAAGTAGGTCGGCCTCTCAGAGCTCGGCGTCACCACCACCGGTTTGATGGTGTCTGCGTACGCCGATTCGACCCGCACCGCCAGATCCTTGAGGAGAGGCCATGATTGGGTTGACGCCTGCTTGCCGTGTGTACCTTCGAACAGCAGGAGTGTGTGGTTCCCGGTGTCCAGGAGATCAAAGAGACGTGCCGGTCGACCGTCCACCATACTAGATGCCAAGGTGATGGCGGCGTCCGGCGCGCGGTCGCCCGCGTGAGGACCGGACGCGAACGCACGGCAATCGGCGAAACTCGGGTGTCGTGCCTCATGGGGGAGAAAGACGAGGCCGCTGGTGTCCTCGTGCACTACGGAACTGTGGCGGTAGTTGTATGAAAGCTCGCCCAGCACCCGTGCCAACGTCCTGCGGGCCGGCCCGACGTGATCGATAAGGCCCATGGCGTGGTCCCGAAACGCGCGCATCAAGCGGTTGCGCAGGTCCAACTCGGACTGGAGCTCCGTCGTCAAGGCAAGGACCTCCTTGCCTACTGGATGCCGCTCCTCGTGGTAGCTGCCCAGCAAGGCCTCCGGCGCCCTCCCCTTGCACGCCAGGGCCAGTTTCCAGGCTAGGTTTATGGCATCCTGCATACTGGTATTCATACCCTGGCCGCCCGCCGGGCTGTGGATGTGGGCAGCGTCTCCGGCTAGGAACACGCGTCCTGTTCGGTAGGCGGACGCCTGTCGATGGTTGATCCTGAAGTAGGTCGTCCACAGCGGTCCGGAGAGCTTGCAGGGCACGGGCGAGCGGGCGCTCATGATAGCCTGAAGCTCGTCCAGTGTGGGCGCGTCCTGCGGTGCGTTCGCCCACTGGCTGGGGTCGATCTCGCACATAACAGACCACAGGCCTGCGGGCAATGGTGTCGCGATGACAGTCCCGTCAGGCGAATGGAACTCCAACATCCGGTCCTGGGGCATGTCCCAGTCGATGCCCACGTATGCCACGGCGAAGTGGTCCGTCGTTATCGTGGCCCCTTCGAAGGGGAGTCCCAATGTATGGCGAACGAATGAGTGCGCTCCATCGCACCCTGCGAGATGTCCCGCGCGCACCGTCTCCGTCTGCACTCCCCCAAGCTGGAGGACTGCAGAAACGCCTTCGTCGTCTTGGCTGAAGTCGACAAGGGTCGTCTGTCTCTCGACTGCCCCGCCGACATGCCGGAGATGATCCTCCAAGACTTCCTCTGTCCGGAACTGTTCCAGGCCCAGCACAAACGGATACGGCGAATCGATGTCGGTGCTGGTCAGCTCGAAGATCTTATGCTTGCCGGAGTACAGCACCAGCCCGGGGAGCTTGACCCCTGCTTCCAGGAACTTGTCCACTATGCCGATGACGTGCAGCAGCTCCAGGGTCCGTGGCATGATCGCGGTTGCCTTGCTGATGCGCGGCCGCTGCGCCACCTCGTCGATGATGCGCACGCTCACGCCGTGCCTGACCAGCTCGCTCGCCAGCATGAGCCCTGTCGGCCCCGCACCCGCGATCAACACGTCCACTCGGCCGCTCATGACATCCCCCTTCCTCGGGACTGACAACCGAAGCCCTGACGCCTCGTTGGCCGGTCCCCGCTTTCTCCTGATGTCCGTGGGACCTGACCGGACTCGCCGGCTGCGACGGTCCCCGAATCAACCAGGGATTAGCTGTTGATCCCGGCCACGAAAGACAATTGGCCATCGGCGAAGGATATCGTCCCGCTGTACCCTTGCCCGTCCACAATGAGATGGTCATAGGCGACCGTTGGAAAGCCGCCGATACTCATGGTGGTCGTGACATTCGCACCCACTGCCTTGACCGCCGCCTCTATGCTCGCGCCTGCGTCCTTGGGCGTTCCGGAAACGCCGTATAGCAAGGAGAAGTTACCCTGCTGCGCCGTCCAGCCTTGCAGCTCCACAGGCATGCCAAGCGCGTCGTGGAACGCACCTCGCATAGCGCTGTCCATGTCCTTGGCTACAGCAGGCATCTTCGACGTGTCGCTGCCAACTCCGACGCTCGTATCGCCCGTGTCTACGTAGACGCCGTCGCCGCTGTTGGAGCTGGACTGGTCTGGAGTCGCCGTGACTGCAGGGTTTTGAGTGCTCGGCGTGGGTGTCGGTGTCGCTGATGCTCCACCGCCGCATGCCGTCGCTGCTAATAGCATCGCCGCCGCGATCACCGGCGACACATACCGCATGGACTTCACGAAACGCGTCATAGTTGCCTCCTTATGCGTCATGCTGTGAACCCAAGCACGCGGAACCCCGCGCAACACATCCGTGGCACCAAGCCGGGCCACCTCAGGCGCCGGTGAGATAACAGGTACTTAAGTCCGGCAGGTCTGGCCGCGCCAGGTTTCGGGGCCGAAGACTCCACATGGACCGAGTTTCCGGCCTAACAATTTAGGAGGCCTGCTAGGCCTCCTAAATGATTAACACGCATAATACATGACGACAGTGTGATGACAAGACAATCCGCAGGCAGATTTCGCCGAGCCGCCCTCCTACCGCAATTGCTCGTTACGGAGGTCCAGCACCTCATGGGCAAGCATTGTGAGCATCTCCCAGGCCCTTGTATCGTCCCGCGCGGTCTCCAGGTCACCGGACACATACCAGTCCAGAATCACGTGCTCGGCCCCGAGTTCCTGCAATGCCTCAAGGTCTGAACGGACCTGCTCCAACGAGCCCACACCCGCTAGACGCCCCACCTCTGGGAGGGGATCGTCCCTCAGGTCAACCGCGATCCTGGGACATAACGCCGGCACCGCCGAGCTGCTCTCTTCGGCGATCTGCCGCAGGCGCGGCACCCCTCGCTCCCGCAGCCAGTCGATGCTTATCCGGTTTGGGTGCCATGCTCCATCGAAGCGTATGGCGCGCCGCATGGCCGCATCGCTGCGGCCGCCAACCCAGATGGGAGGATGCGGGCGGCCAGGCAGATTAACAGGCAGAATTCCGCTGATCTGCTTCAGATTGACGAACTTGCCAGGGTACGTCACCTCCTCACACGTCCAGAGCCGCCGCATCACCTCTAGGTACTCGTTGGTCACGGCGCCCCGGCGATGAAAGGGCACTCCCAGCGCGTCAAACTCGTCCTCGGCGCCTCCGACGCCCACGCCGAGTATGAACCGCCCGCCAGACAAACGGTCGATGTTCGCCGCCAGCCGCGCCGTCAGGACCGGGTGGCGATACGGCACCACGCAGACCGTCGTGCCCAGCAGCACTCGCGATGTTTGCCCAGCCAGCCAGGCTAGCGTCGTGAACGGATCGTAGAAAGGCTCCGGGTAGCGCGGCCGCACGCCGGGCGTTATGGCCACGTGGTCGGAGATCATCACCGAGTGGAAGCCTAGCGACTCCGCCATCCGCGCCCGCGCCAGCAACGATTCTGGAGTCGCCCCGTCCGAATAATTTGGTACGTTGATTCCTACCTTCAAGGTCTTCGCTCTCTCAACACTCACGGCTATGAGGCAACACTGGCATACTGGCTGTGTCGACGCATTCGCCCCCTCAGGCCCTTGCCCACAGCCAGCCGGTGAGCGCCCGACTATCGCATTTGCACAGTCGACAGACAGAAGGGTACGGCTGGAACCGGCCGTACCCTTCACCCCACATCTTTTGCCTGGCTATTTCTGGGCCACCGACACGCTCATGATGGGAGGCAGCCCCTCCAGTACTTGGCGGAAGGACTCACCGCCGTCCCCGCTGGTCCAGACCGTTCCATCCATCATCCCCGCGAAGACGCGGTCCGGCTCGTCATCGGCCACCGCGAGCCCGCGCGGTACCGGCGAGCACGGCTGCGGCAACCCCTTCGTGAGCATCTGCCAGCTCCTGCCGCCGTCGTCGCTCCTGGCGAACGCTGAGTCTCCACCTTGCGGGCCATCCCAGCTACCCGGCCCGAAGCCCGTCACTGCCGTCAGCAGAAAGCCTGGCCGGCTGGGGTGTCCCACCACCGGAGCTGAGGTGTAGCGGCGGCCTTCCAGCCCCTGGTTCGCTTCCTGCCAGTGCGCGCCGCGGTCGTCGCTGCGAAACATGCCCTTCCCTGTGCTGGCGACCACCGCATCCGGCTCTCCTGGCAGCACTGCCACCCAATGGCCGTCGTGATCGAAGCCCTCGGATATCTGCTCCCAGCTCTTCCCGCCGTCCAGGCTGCGCACGGCCCATCCCTCCTCGATGGTGCCATAAATGATCGGCGCATCGCCGGACAATGCCAGGCCCTTCATCCTGCTCACGTGCGGCGGGACCGGCCCGCTCCACTGCTTCGTTGTCGGCAGGTGCTCCAGTGACTCGCACTCCGACCAAGTGTCGCCCTGGTCATTGCTCACGAACACGCACGCCGGGCTCGTGCCCACGTAAAGCGTCTCCGTGCGCGGGTCCTGCGTTATGGACCACACCGTCTTGTGCATCAGCCCGGCGTTGATCTCTTGCCACGTCCGCCCGCCGTCACGGCTCCGGAACATCCCGGCGCGCGTCGTACCGGCGTACAGCACCGATGGGTCCCCGCAGTCCGCCAATACCGGCGCTCGGAAATGGCCCAGCCTCTCGAAGCCCAGCGGCCGGACGATGTAGCCTCGCTCGCTCGGCTCTCCCAGGAACAACCCGCTCATCGTTCCCAAGAACAGCACGTGCCCGTTTGCCGCACCCATGTCGTCCTCCTTGGCTTTACAGCGCCGCCTTCTTTGGCGCCGCACCCGTTTCCGCAGTAAGCGGAATCAATCTATACCCGAACCCCGCCGTCTACCAGTGGTCAGCCAAAAGGCTGTGAACGAGTGACACTGGACTCCCGGAGAAATGACCATGGACCGAGCACTTGTGCGACGGTCGCCTTCGGAGGAGCGCCAGCCGGAGGACGCGCCCGGCTGTCGCTCGACCGAGTACGGATGGGTGCTCACGGCACCTTCGCAGCGTGCGCCTGGCCCAGCCGGTTGATTTCCAGGATCATTTGGTTGAGCCTTCCGGCGCTGCTCCGCGTCGCGGCGAAGGCAATCCGCGGCTTCTCCAAGAGCTGCGGCTCGTCCCGCTCAGGCGGCAGCGGGCCCACCTTTTTGATCTGCCCCGTCGCAATGAGATCACCAAAGGACTCCGTGAGATGCTCCAAGTCTTCGTCGCCCAGCTCCCGCTCCAGTCTGAGCACCAACAGATCCCCGACCTGCCGCATGGAGTGGTAGGTCGAGTAGTAGAACGTGATCCAGTCCGCAGCCTCTTCAGGCGACCGGGCAATACGGTACAAGGAGAGGTCCTCCGGGGAGATATACTCTCGCGCCAATATCTGCCCGCGGACGAAATCGTCCCACGTCTCCCAGTACTGCTCGCCGGGGAGCTCCATGAGGACCAGCGGCATCGGCGGCGTCTTGCCCGTCTGCAAGAGCGTGAGCACCTCGAAACCCTCGTCGTGCGTGCCGAACCCGCCGGGGAAAAGCGCGCAGGCATGGGCCTCCATGACAAAGAAGATCTTGCGGGTGAAGAAGTACCTGAAGGTGATCAGCTTGGGGTCCGACTGGAATAGGTCGTTGGCCATGACCTCGAAGGGCAAGAGGATGTTGACACCGAAGCTGTTGGACGGCCCCGCCCCCTCGATGCCCGCACGCATGATGCCGGAGGCCGCTCCGGTGATAACCATGAAGCCGCGCCTTGCCAGCTCCCGGCCAAAGTCCTCGGCGAGCTTATAGTAGGGGTCCTCTGCCGGTACTCGAGCCGAGCCAAAAATGGAGACCTTGCGGGTGCTGCGGTACGGCTTGAATATGCTTGCAGCATACCGGAACTCGGCCACCGCCCGGCTGATGAGTTTCAGGTCCAGCAAGTCCAACTCCGCGTGCTTGCACTCCAGCGCGTTGAGAAGGATTTCTTTGTACAAGAAAGAGCGGAGGTCCTTGCCGGTGGAGGTGAGGACTTCGCGCGCCTCGGCGACAGCTTCTTCCAGTGACTGAGCTTCCATCACACCATCCTTGTCTTACGATCAACTACGCGGCCCAGAGCAACCCGGCCATCCGTGCACCCCTACGCCGCGAAGGCCAACATAAACAACCAACCTAAGCATCGCCATCCCGAGATGTGCTAGCAATGGGTGCAGGCGATGGGAGCCGTGGGCACCGGCGATCAGTTCCAAGACACGATCTTCTAGTTGGTGGCAGAGGTCTTACAGAGCATAACGGCCTCCTTACGAGAGATTGGGGCGGCCAGTCCGGCGCGATTTCGCTATGAATTTGGCGGTATTTTGGCCAAACGGGAGAAGGCGTTTTCAGGTGATGAAGCCTTGGGCTTGGAAATTTCGCTGAAGCTCAGCGAAATCCTATGAGGAACGCATGTTCTATTATAACACCAGATGGGATGCTTAGGGAATCCGGCCAGGAGGGCTGTGGCCGGCGCCAGCAAGGTGAACAGTAAGCAGTAAGCAGTAAGCAGTAAGCCGATGAGCCCGCGCCGGAGCGGTGAGCGGGCAGGCGCGTGTTCTAAAGAATTTGCCGGGCACCAGGTGAGCGGAGGCGCCAGCAGGGCCGACGAAAAAACGCATCTGGCATACGTACGAAGGACGTCCTGCAAGGCGGAGGTCCCTGGGTTCCGGCCTTCGCTCCGGCCTGCCGGGGGCTCAGCGCCAGACCGCCGGAATCGGCGATGCGGGGTCTGCGACAGGACGAACGGGAACACCCCGCCGCCCCGGCCCCATGGGTGCACAAGCCGTGCACCCCTACTTTCGAGCAATGACGGAGCCGGGGTGCGGCAACCGGCGCGCCCACAGCAGCACCGGGGTACAATGGGCGCGGGACCGACAAGGTCTGGTGAACTCATGCCTCAGCACAGCTGTAA
>JBJKQC010000097.1:0-13468 GCA_046705745.1 Dehalococcoidia bacterium | reverse complement strand
CGGGGCGTCCGCGCGCAAGGCCGCATCCATGGAGACCACCGTCTCCAGCGGCTCGTAGTTGATCGCCAGCAGGCGAAGGGCGTCCTCGGCAGTGGGCAGGTCTACAGCGGCCACAGCGCTCACCGGTTCTCCCACGTAACGCACTTTGCCATTGGCCATTGCGTATTCAGGAACATGGACCCTGACCCCGGAAGCGTACCTGCCAGGGCTGAAAGGCTTCGTGTTGTGGACGACGTCCTCGGCTGTGATGACCGCCTCGACTCCTTCGAGGCCTGCGGCAGCGTCAGTGTTGGCGCCCCAAATAAGAGCATGGGCGTGCGGGCTTCGCCCGATGACCGCGCGCAGCATTCCGGGAAGCCGTAGGTCGTCCACGTACTGGCCCCTGCCGCGGACGTGCCGCGGCGCTTCTTTGCTGGGAGTGCGCTTGCCGACGAGATGGAAGTCTTGAGGCCCGTAGTGGGATGTGGTGGTCAAAGCGAACGCACCCCCTTCGCTTGGCCGCCCGCCTGCCGGAGCTTACGGGCCGCGGTCAACACTGCCTGAACGATTTGGACGTAACCTGTGCACATGCAGATATTCCCACCCAGTGCCTCGCGCACGTCTTGCTCGGTTGGCTCTGACTGATCCGAAAGCAGCGCCTGGGCCGCCAGGACCATGCCCGGCGTGCAATAGCCGCATTGCAGCCCGTACTCTTCCACGAATGCTTGTTGCACGGCGCTCAAGGCATCCGGCGGCGCCAGACCTTCGATGGTGGTGACCTCGCACCCATCGGCCTGGACAGCAAGCTGCAAGCAGGACTTGACCAGTTCTCCGTCGACCAGAACGGAACAGGCGCCGCACTCACCAATGACACAACCCACGTGCGTTCCCGTAAGTCCTAGGGTCTCGCGCAGGTAGTAGACCAAGAGCTGGCGCTCGTCTACTTCGTCCTGGTGGAAGCGCCCGTTTACCCGCAAAGTAATGGCATGTTTCATGGATTCACGTAGGGCATCAGTCTTGCAGGCTGCCTGGTATGGCGCGCTTGGCCTGCAACGCACCGGGGCGAGGCTACGCAACGCCCCTCCTCGATAGGGGTGACGGTATCTAACGTTGAGCACTGCTTTGTTGTCAAGCCTTCCGGGATTCGCGCGGCCCGGCACTCCCGCCGCATCCTTGGTTCTGGACCACGAGACAAAACGTTGGCTTTCTATTCGTTCAGCAGGATGTCCACGAGGGCGGATTGCCCGGCTTCGACCTTGGCCAGGGCCTCTTTGAGCACTGGCATAATGCGGTCCGGTTTCGTGACAACCGTGCCCCAACCACCGAAGGCCTCGATGATCTTGTCGTAGTCTGGGTGCGGGCTGATGCCGGTGGCGAACTTTGGCCCGTACTCCCTGCCAAAGCCCTGCGGGTACATCTTGTCATGGAGCCTTGCTGGGACCGGTACATCTGATTGTTGAGGATGATCGTCAGGAAGGGCAGGGCATGCTCTTGGGCGTAGCCGTAGCAGGCCAAAACCGGGTTGTAGTTGAAAGCACCGTCGCCCAGCAAGCAGACGACCAGCCGGTCGGGGTTTGCCGTCTTCACGCCCAGGGCGTTGGGCAGGCCCTGGCCAAGCCCGCCGAAGCTCTGTAAGGTCCGGCCGGGCTCGCGGCGCTCCAGGTACAGTTCGATGACCCGGCGATGCGTGATGAGCTCCGTCACTATGAGTGCATGGTCGGGAATTGCTTGGTTGATGGCGTGGGCCGCCCAGACCGAGGCGATAGGCTCCCTGTCCTTTGCGGCGAGGGCGGCCTCGGCGAGCTGCGCTCTACGCTTGCGGTGCGCCTCGCTGAGGCGTTGACGTCGCGCGTTAATCCGGGCGCTTGCCGAGCCGTCCACGGGCGTTTCCCGGACGATTGCCGCAAGCGCGCGTAGATGAACGCCGGCATCGCCGGGGATAGTGATGTTGGCGGGGTAGGGGGCGTAGGGCCGCAGCCGCAGGTCTGGGTCGGGCGAGAAGTTGACGATCTTGGCCGTATCGAACGGGCCGGACGCAGGCGGGTGCCACGGCGTGGCCGAGTCCAGCAGCAGGACCATGTCCGCCTCTGCCAGGAAGGGGCGGGCGTCATAGCCCTGGTGCATGGGATGATCGGTTGGAAAGTTGGTGGCGCCGACGGACGCGGCTTCGACCACCGGCAGCGCCAACTTGTCGGCTATCTCGACCAGCGCGGGCACGGCTTCCGGATCGCGGCCGAGGAGTTCGGTGATGACGACGGGGCGCTCGGCGTTCACCAGCAAACGAGCGACTTCGCGCAGCGACCGTTCGTCGGCGGAGAGCGAGGCTTGCATCTCGGGCGACAGGGAGATGCGCGTCTCGGTCTGCTCCAGCATGATCTCGACGGGTGCGTTGACATAGGCTGGCCCGCGGGGCGCCTCGAGGGCGATGCGACATGCTCGATGCAGGGTGTCGGCGAGCGTCTCTCGGGTACGCACCGTCGCTGACCACTTCACCACCGGTCTGATGAGTCGCTCCGGCCCGCCGATGTCCGATAGCTCGTGCAGCCACTGCGCTCCGGGGTCGGTGCCTCGCATGTCGCCATAGCCGATGCTCTCGCCGGATATAACGACCATCGGCGTGCCATCGTGGAGCGAGCCGCGGAGGGCCGTGGCTGCGTTGACAGTGCCGACGGTCGTATGCATAACCACCGCCGGCAGTTTGCCCGTAGCGCGGTGATAGCCGGCCGCCGCGCCAACTGCGAGCGCCTCATGACGGCAGGTCATGTACTTCGGTGCGTGCTCACCTTCCGCCATGCGACGGCTCAGTGCCTCCCACAAAGGAGGCCACTCAGAGCCGGGCGATGCGAAGATGTACTCGACTCCGTTGGCGTTGAGGACCTCGACCAGCGTTTCCCCGCCGTCCATGATTCGTGTGGGCACCTCGACTGCCTCCTAGGAGCTTTGGGGCTACGCGCTCCAGCCATGCTGCGACAGCACGAGCAAGTTGCCTTCAGGGTCGCGTACAGTGACCTCGGCGCCGGGGTCGGCAGGGGTCGGAAGCGTCTGGCCCATTGCGGCAAATCGCTTCCCTTGCGCGTCCCAGCCGTCGATCTGGATGCCAATGTAATGTCTGGATGCCAATGTATTGAATACCCTTCTTGGTAAGTGGCCCGTCGGGCACCAATGCGACTTGGATAATGCCGTCGCACAGGTCGACTTCTCCGCCGTCCTTCATTCCCTCCTGTTGGAAGTCCAGCTTGGACGCGTAGAAGTCCGCCATCTGCTCTGGGTCGTCAGCCTGGATCACGACCTTGCGGATTGCCGGAAGCCGGACTTCCTCCCGGCCAAAGAAACCGCGGGCGGAGAGGTCGAAATTGTTGCCCCAGGGGTCAACCACGCGCATCTCGGCCGGACGCCCGTCCTGGGGGTTCTCGCCATGCCTGAGCTCTGCCCCGACGCGGCGAATGCTTTCGTCAATGTCGTCCACGACGAAGCCGAAGTGGTTGATCCCGAGCCGCTGGTCGGCCTCGCCGCCGTCGGCGCGGTTGGTCCCGACGACCTCCGACTCCCCAGAGCGGACCTGGAGAAGAGCTAGGTTGAACAGGCCATCCATCAGCATTATGGAGCCGCTGGCCGAAGGCCCGTAGCCCTGTTCGAAGCCGAACCCCTGCTGATAGAAGTCGCGCAGCACCGCCGCGTCCCTCACCATCATCGCCACATGCCGGACCTTGGCCAACGCGCACCTCCGGAAAGGCTAGCTAAGCGCATTATATGCACGTGCCGCAAGGTGTCCCCAGCCTCAGGAGTTGTCGCATGAGGGTCTTGTGGGGATGACGGGAACCGCTAGACCCGAGCTTGTTGAAAGCCTCTCGAACGGTTATCGAATAGGCGCTTCGCCGTCGGGCTGGGTGCTGTCGTAGCATTCACGCTCCGCGGGACAGTCGGTTGCCAGCACGGCGGCGGCGATACCGCCGGCGCGCAGGCGCCTCCAGCAGGAGGCGGGGCTCAGGCGTTGGGCCAGGTGGCGGCAGTAGTAACCCAAGACGCCCCAACGCTCTACCTGCCGTGTGTGACACATTTCGTGGTCGATAAGCCCCTGGTCGCACCGGTATTCAGGCCACACGAGGATCAGCGTGCGCTTGAGCAGCGGGAGTGTCGTTGCCGAGCCCAGTTGGTATCTCCAGTTGACGATGTGGACTGGCCTCATGGTGATTCTAGGGTGGGGAGTCCGCCGCGAGGGCGCCCCCTCTGCTGCCACTCAGCACTTACCATACATCCTGAAACATGACAATAATATTGGACTACTATGACAAATATACTTATTATTCGAGGCGGACTTGGAGTGTAGGCATCCTCTTGAAGGCTCGCCGGGCGGGGGATTGCAAAGGAGATGACCGTGTTGACGTTGCGCAATCATGTGAAGCACTGGCGAAAGCTCCGTGGACTGACCCAGCAGGAATTGGCGCAGCAGGCGAAGGTCACTCGCCAGACTGTCAGTGGTGTGGAGTCCGGCGCTACCGGGGTGGGCATGGAGGTGGCGCTGCGGATGAGCAAGGCCCTGGGGTGCCGATTAGAAGAGATCTTTGATCTGGACGAGGGCGACGAGACTGTTTGGGCAGCTAGTGTGGGCACATCCTCCTCGCGGCCAGAACGAGTGGCTCTCGCGGAGATCGGCGGACGCACGGTGGCGCGCTCTTTGGAGGGGCTAGGCGCGTACCGCTGGCCGACCGCCGCCGCGCACGGTATCGCACGACCTCAAGCGGGTGGGGCGGGGGTAGAGGTAGAGCGGCTGTCCCCGCGCGGCCAAGGTCTTTTCCTAGTGGGCTGCGATCCGGCGCTGGGGCTCCTCGCCGGCTATGTGGGCCACCAACGAGACGGTGTGCAGGCATATTGGTGGCACGCGGGGAATACTCGGGCGATGGAGCAATTGGTGCGAAGGGAAGCGCACTTGGCGGCGGTCCATGGTCCCGCCGAGCACGTAGGGACACCGACCCCCATGACGGCAGGGCGGTTCCGGCTGGCAGCCTGGGAGATGGGTTGGATGGTCCAACCCGGCAATCCCAAGTCCTTCCGTGACTCTGAAGACCTCGCGAGACAAGACCTGACTTTGGCCAACCGCGAACCAGGGTCTGGGGCCCGCAGGCTGCTGGATGACTCGCTAACGAAGGCCGGCATCCCAACCAGTCGCGTCGCCGGTTATCAGAAGGAGTTCGCTGGCCATATGGAAGTGGCGCGAGCGGTGGCGCTGGGATTGGCCGACGTGGGCGTGGGGCTTGCCGCCGCCGCCGCTGAGCAGGGCCTCGGCTTTATCCCCATCGTGGCCGAGGTCTCGGACATCTGGGTGCCGTCCGAGCAGAGGGATAACCCGGCCGTCGTTGCGCTGCTGGAAGCGCTCAATGACGGCGCCTTTCGGCAGGACCTAGCCGCCTTTGGTCCCTATGACACGACGGAGACCGGAAAAGAGATTAGCAGTCGTGCGGCGTAGACTGGCTATTCCTAACACGGGCGTGGCGTTGGCGTTAGCAGCCACGGCGTTGTTTCTGTCAGCTTGCGGAGGCGGGGCCGCCGCTACACTAACTTCCTCGCCAGTACCTCTTGCAATGGCTAGTATGGCCCCTTCAGCCACTTCCAGTCCCGTTTCCGCCGGAGGCCCGGTAGCGGTGCTGTATGCAGGGTCGTTGGTGAACATGATGGAGCACGACCTGGGCCCTGCCTTCCAGCGGAACACCGGATATGGGTTTTCTGGCTATTCGGCAGGGTCTAAGGCACTGGCCCACCAGATCAGCGGAGAGCTGCGCCGGGCGGATGTCTTCATCAGCGCGTCTCCTAGCGTAAACGATAGCTTGATGGGTACGGCCAACGGAGACTGGGTGCGCTGGTACGCCACTTTTGCCAGCGCGCCACTGGTCATTGGCTACAATCCCCACAGCACCTATGCGAACGATTTCAAGACCAAGCCGTGGTACGAGGTTCTGGCGGAGCCCGGCATCAAGTTAGGGCGCACCGACCCGCAGCTAGACCCTTCCGGAGATCTCACCATACAGCTCTTGCAGCGGGCAGAGCAGTACTACCACAAGCCGGGCCTCACCCAGCAGGTCCTAGGGGCGGACGAGAACCCTTCCCAGGTCTTCCCGGAGACGGACCTCGTGGGTCGTCTGCAAGCTGGACAGCTTGACGCGGGTTTCTTCTATTCCAATGAGGCAACGGAGCTGAATATCCCGACGGTCAAGCCGATCGAAGCTATAGACCCCAGTGCTACTTTTACCGTTACCGTAGTGCAGAGGGGGCCCAACCCCCGGGGCGCCGACGCCTTTGTGCGGTTCCTCCTGGGCTCAAAGGGCCAGGCTATATTGCGGCAGCACGGGTTGAGCCTGGTCCAACCGCCCCGCGTGTCCGGCGATGCTTCGGCGATACCGGGAACCCTACGTTCCTTGTTGGGGCAATAATACATGAAAGGACCGCTACCCTGGTTGGCCGCGCTGCTGGCCGTGTATCTGATGGCCCCGGTAGTGGCCCTGCTGTTCCATATCGGCACAGGAACGCTGTCTGACCTTGGCTCGCAGGGCCTGGTCTCCGCAGTGGGAGTGTCGGCTACCGCTGCCACCATTTCCGCTGCAGTGATTGCCTTGGGCGGCATCCCGCTGGGGTACGTCCTAGCCCGGGGGAGGTCCCGCTGGCACGGCTTCATAGGAGTGGCTGTGCAATTGCCGTTGGCCTTGCCGCCTTTGGCCAGCGGCATTCTGCTGCTCTTTGTGGTAGGCCCCTACACGGCGGTGGGGCGCCTGTTCCACGGCTCGCTCACGGACTCTCTGACGGGCATAGTCTTAGCCCAAACATTCGTGGCTGCGCCCTTCCTGATCATTGCCGCGCGTTCCAGCTTCGCAGCGGTGGACCCGACGCTGGAGGGTGTGGCGGCGACGTTGGGCCACCGTCCCTGGGCCCGGTTCCTTCGTGTGAGTTTGCCCCTGTCCTGGCCTGGCATTCTGGCCGGGTTGTTGCTAGCCTGGGTCCGCGCCTTCGGCGAGTTTGGCGCCACGGCCATAGTGGCCTACCACCCCACTTCTCTGCCCGTCTACACCTTCATAGAATTCGGCAGCACGGGCCTTGCGGCTACGCTTCCACCAGTCTTCGCCGCTCTGGTAGTGGCCATACTCTTCCTTGCGCTGAGCCGCTGGCGGTCTGGCCTTCGCCTACGCCGGCAGCCTGTGTTACCGGAATCAAAGCCGCCTCTGGCAAGACGCAGCGGCCAAAAAGCCAAGCTCCTAGACTTCTCCCTACGTAAACATCTGGGAAGCTTCGCCCTTTCCTTGGAGTACACGGCGCAGAGGCGACGATTAGGCATGCTAGGCCCCTCCGGGTCGGGCAAGTCACTGACCCTCCGCCTCCTGGCTGGGCTGGACCGACCCGAGGCCGGATGGACTCGCTTCGGAGAAAGGCTACTGGACCCAATGCCGACGGAGCAACGGGGCATTGGGTATGTGCCGCAAGACTACGGGCTGTTTCCTCATCTGCCGGCGTGGGCGCAGTTGACTTTTGGCGTGGGGGCGGACCCTGGCGTGGCACGTTACTGGCTAGACCGCCTGGGGTTGTACGGGCTTGAGGGACGATTGCCGTCGGAGCTATCGGGTGGGCAGCGGCAGCGAGTGGCGCTAGCACGCGCGCTGGCACGAGGCCCTGATCTGCTGCTGCTGGACGAGCCGTTTTCCGCGCTGGACGCGCCGGTGAGGGCGAGGCTCCTTCGTGACGTGCGGGTGCTTCAGCAAGAGACGGGCATCTCCACGCTCCTGGTCACCCATGACCCCATGGAGATTGCGCTGCTGGCAGATGATGTCCTGGTGCTGGAGGGTGGCCGGTTCCTCCAGACAGGGCCGGTCAGCGATGTCTTCCGTCGCCCCGCCTCGCCAGAGGTGGCCCAGCTTCTGGGAATGGGCAATTTGTTTCAGGGGTTGGTCACGCGGCCGGGGATCATCCGGTCTGGCGGGCTTGAGGTCAAAGTTGCCGAGGCTGGCCTGTCCATCGGCCGGCGGGCGACCTGGTGTATACGGCCCGAAGATGTGCGCATAGACCCCCAGGGCGCTTTTAGCGGCACGGTCGAAGACGTCCTTGATCTGGATGGAATTCAGGAAGCGGTGGTGCGGCTTGATGAGAAAGTTACCCTAGTAGCGCGTGGCAGCGAACTGCGTGGGCTGAAAGTGGGCCAGCGAGTACGTGTGGGGTTGCCGCCCGAAGCGGTGCGCGTATGGCAGGAAGACGGCTCTAAAGCAGAGATACCAATTGATGGGTAGCACTGCGGGTCCGGCACCGCCCGTTGCCCTGCCGCATGCTGCCGAGGGTCTGAGGAAGTCCCTCCATTGACTTCACCGCGGTGGGTCGGTTTTCTCCCGCACCGATGTAGGTCAAGATGCAACTGACGATATGAGCGATAGTCTATTGGGCTTGGTGCGATCATCTTTGCAGCCTTTGGGTATTGGAGAAAAACGTGGTTGATGCATTTGATGTGATCGTTATCGGCGGTGGTTCCACCGGGGAAAACGTGGCGGGCAGGGCGGTAGGGAATGGCCTGAGCGCCGCTCTCATTGAATCGGAGTTGGTGGGTGGCGAGTGTTCGTATTGGGCCTGCATGCCTAGCAAAGCCCTCCTTCGCCCGGGTGAAGCGCTGGCCGCGGTGCGGCGGGTGCCGGGGGCTCGGAACGCAGTGACCGGGAGAATAGCCGCGGAACAAGCGCTTGCGCGCCGCGACGACTTCACGTCTCATTGGGATGACAAGTACCAGGTGAAGTGGGTGGAGGACACCGGTATTACCCTTTACCGCGGCTTCGGTAGGCTCACGGGGGTACGGACTGTACAGGTCCAGACATCCGCGGGTGGGACCGTGGACCTCCATGCGCGGAAGGCGGTGGTTATTGCCACGGGCAGCTCGGCTGCCATGCCCCCGATACCAGGACTTGCCGAGGCAGGACCCTGGGACAACCGGAAAATCACGTCTGCTCACTCCGTCCCACGACGATTGGCCATTCTCGGAGCGGGGCCGGTCGGTGCGGAAATGGCCCAGGCCTGGAAATGGCTTGGGACAGAGGAGGTCACGTTGATCGAGCGCGCCGACCGGGTGCTGCCAGGTGAGGAGCCCTTCGCGGGCGCGTTCTTGAAAGATGAATTCGCCAGCATGGGTATCGATGTCCGTACGAGCGCCAACGTCACCGAGGTCGCGCGGAACGGAGCGGCCGTGACGATTACGTTAGACGGTGGCTCTCGAGTGGTTGCCGATGAGATCGTGGTGGCCACGGGGCGCCGGCCGGTCACGGAGCGGCTTGGCGTGGAAAGCGTTGGCCTGAAGGCGGGTGCGTGGCTGGAGACCGGCGATACGCTCCGAGTCAAGGGCGTGCCAGGTGGGTGGCTGTATGCATGCGGTGACGTGAACGGTCGGGCGTTGCTCACGCATATGGGGAAGTACCAAGCGCGGATAGCAGCGGATGTCATCGCTGGGAAAGAGGTCTCGGCGTGGGCAGACCATACGGCCGTGCCTCGGGTAGTGTTCACGGACCCGCAGGTAGCGGCGGTCGGTCTGACGGCAGAGCAAGCCCGGTCAGCGGGCTTCACGGTGCGCACCGTGGACTACGGATTCGCGGCGAGCAGCGGCGGGGCGCTCATGGGTGAGGGGATAAAAGGCAACTGCGAAATCGTGGTGGACGAGGAGCGCAGGACCATTGTTGGCGCCACCTTTGTAGGACCTGGTGCTGGGGAGATGATTCACGCAGCGACCATTGCCCTAGTTGGCGAGGTGACGTTGGACCAGCTGTGGCACGCCGTGCCATCATACCCCACGGTCTCGGAGTTCTGGCTGGGGCTGTTGGAGAGCTACGGGTTGTAATGATGCTCAAAGGTCGTTGGCCTGTCGAGGACAGATGTCAACAGTCGTAGGGTCTTTCTATGCTCCCCTGTGACAACTGGCCTCGCCGGTCCACTGATCGCTGATGATATAATGACAACGCACGCCGCAATGCTGCCATTCCGGGACGCCTCTGACGCGGGCCCTGATCTGGCCCGGTGTTCCGCGAAAAGAAAATTTCGTGAATATTCCGAGATGCCGACTCTCTATGGCAGGCCGTGACCCAATGGAAGCGATTTCGCTGTTGCGCGCGTTGCGGCTGATTGTCGCGTCTGTTTCGGGTTTGCTTCGGGTAATTTGCGGGTCTGTTGCGGCTAGTGTTGTGCAACACAATGCCCCGGCCTGTCTGGCCGGGCGACCACTCGCATCGCAGTACTTGGCAGAACAAAGCCCTTTTCTGGGAACCGAAAGTCCCTGTCAACAGTCGGCTTAGAGTGGTTTTGGATGTAAGAGAGCCACTTCTTAGGTCAACGTGGAATGACGCCGGCAGTGTCCTCACCACCGGCCGGAGCAGTCACCTGACGGGCAGCGGACTGGCTGTCCTCGCTTTCCTGGTGGACATACTTCCCGCCGCGGAGCCAGGATACGAAAGCCGCGATCAAGCAGATGGTGATGGAGAAGCTCAGGACCACCACGAGGCCGTGATGGAAAGGCGCGGAGATGAGTTGGGGGAAGTAGGACTTGCTGGTGAGCGTGGCCGCGGCGGCTGGGGGCAGCGACCCCAGGACCGTGGGGCCGAGGAGCGTGCCCAGGGGGTTGTAGCCCAGGAAGGCCCCGAAGAGGTAGCCCACGGGGGGAAGATGGGCAAGCCGTTGCGCGACGTCGGCAGGAACGGCGTTCTGCGTGAGTCCGGCGAAGAGGGCCTGGGGGACGGTGGAATTGAGGCCGAGGATCATGAGTGAGAAAAACACGCCGATGGAGAGGGGCATGCCGACGTTCTGCATGGTGGCCATCATGCCGGAGGCGGCGCCCCGGTTCCGGGCCGGGACGCTGTTCATGATACCCGCGGTGTTGGGCGCGGCGAAGAGTCCGAAGGCGATGCCGTTGGCCAGGATGATAGCGGCGAAGGCCGGGTAGGGAAAATCCACCGGGAGAAAGATCAGCAGGAGGAAGGTCACGGCGGCGAGGACCATGCCCCCGGAGGCGAACAAGCGGGCGCCGAAGCGGTCCGACAGCTTGCCGGAGATGGGGCCGGCGATTAGAAAGCCGGCCGTGAGCGGCAGCATGTAGATGCCCGCCCAGAGCGGGGTGACTGCGAAGCTGTAGCCGTGCAGGGGCAGCCAGATGCCCTGGAGCCAAATGATGAGCATGAACATGAGTCCGCCTCGGCCCATGGCGGAAAGGAGCGCGGAGGAGATCCCCGCGGCGAAGGCGCGAATGCGGAACAGGTCAATCCGGAACATCGGGTTGCTGACGCGCTGTTCCACCAGGACGAACAAGCCAAGGACGCCAAGCCCGCCCAGGAGCATGCCGAGCACGAAGGGTGTCGACCAGCCCATGGACGAGGCGCCGGAGGGCTGGATGCCGTAGACGATGCCCACCAGGACCATGGTCAATCCCGCGGTGAAAGTCAGGTTGCCGATCCAATCGATGCGCTCGGGGCGGCGGACGCCCAAATCGCGCAGCATCAGGAAGGCCCAGGCGGTCCCGACGATGCCCACGGGTACGTTGACCAAGAAGACCGCCCGCCAGTTCACTTCGGACAAGACACCACCCAGCAGGAGCCCAAGGAAAGAACCGCCGATGGCGGCGACCATGTTGATGCCCAGGGCCAGTCCTCGCTCATTCGAAGGGAAGGCGTCCGTAAGGATGGCCGATGAGTTGGCCATGATGAGGGCCCCGCCCACGGCCTGAACGATACGGAAGACGATCAACTCCATGGCGCCGGTGGCGCCTGTGCTCCAGGTCAGGGAAAGGAGGATGGACCCCAGGCTGAAGACGACGAACCCGAGGTTGTACATGCGCACCCGGCCAAACATGTCGCCGATGCGGCCCAGGGTGACGACCAATACCGCCTGGGCCAGCATGTAACCCATGAGTATCCAGAGCAGATAGCTGAAGTTGCCGGGATCCAAGGGGTTGAGCTTGATGCCCCGGAAGATGACGGGAAGGGCGATGATGATGCTGGAGGCGTTGATGGCGGCCATCAGCATGCCCAGGGTGGTGTTGGAAAGAGCAATCCACTTGTAGTTCTTGCCGAGGGGGGCTGGTTGGGACCGGCCGTTCGACCTGTGTTGCATGGGGTCCTTACCTCTCAGTGACTTGCATGGCTACCGGCTAGATGATGGCGGCGGGTGATGGCGACCCTTCACGGCCCTCTATCTCCTGCACCAGGGCGCTTAGGAGGGAAGAGAGGCCCCGTTCCAGAGCGGCCAGATCCTGGTCCGACATGTGCTTGAAGGTGCGCCGGAGGAGGTCCCGGCGGTGGCCGTCTATGCGGTAAACAAATTCCTTCCCCTTTTCGGTGAGGGTGAGGAGAAAGCTGCGGCGGTCGTTGGGGTTGATGGTGCGGGAGATGAGTCCTTCCGATTCCAGGCGGTCCAGGAAACCGGTGATGGTGGTGCGTCCGACGCCCATGGTCTCGGCGATCTGCCCGGGAGTTGCATCGGCCTGATCGTCGATAATCAGGATGGTGCGGATGGCCGCCAGAGAGAGGTCAACGTCCAGCCAAGAATTTGGCGTGCCCTGGCGGACCTTTCGCCGAAGCTGGCGATCGAGGTCCAAGATGCGGGCCGTCACTCTCGAGGTGCTCACAGTCATGTGGATAGTCCGAATAAGTGAGAATATCCGTCACGATGGTATTACATGCACCAATAGCGGGTCAAGACAGCGGTGGGGTCCAAAACTCATTGCCTATCTAGCGTAAGCTGAGCCAAGCGCTGCGTTGCCACGGCTCTGATTCCGTGATCTCAATGAACGTGTCTGACGTGTCCTTCACCGCAGAGTACGGATTCGGGCAAGTGCCGGCGGCACGTTTATGGGCGGGAGTCCAAGATAGCTTCTCGGTCCGGAATGGTGAAGACCGACTCATCAGGAGTGCTACTATCCATGAAGCCCCGCAATTCGACAAAGCAAATTAATATCGAGTGCTCCTCGAACTAAGCCTGCCAGCCTGTCGTACTGATCTTCCTTTGAGACAACCTTGCCCCCGCGAGGCAACTCTATCCCTTTCCTGACGGCAAGGTTGCCCAGCAGGCAGCGCCGGAGTTCTTCGTTGTGAAACAGGCCGTGCAGGTAGGTGCCGAGCACGGTGCCATCGGCGCTTACGCACCCATCGAGAGCTTCGCAGGGTCTCCGCGAGCGCTCTTGTATCCGGGCAAATGGAGCGACAGCACCGTTGCTGGCCGTCTGGCCCATGTGGACCTCGTAACCCATGACCGGCAGTCCCGCAGCGCCCTCCAGGAGACCCTGGTCACACGCCACGCGCGCTGCTACTTGGTGGGTGGATTTTGTCGGAGAAAAGGTCGTGATCACGGGAAGAAGCGCGAGGCCCGGCGCTTCATCCTGTGGACTCTCAACGTGGAGCGGATCCAAGATACGGTGCCCCAGCATCTGGTAGCCGCCGCAGATGCCAATCACTGGCGTGCCTCGTTGGGCCAGCTCCACGACCTCGTCGGCTAGAGC
>JBJKQC010000096.1:0-2700 GCA_046705745.1 Dehalococcoidia bacterium | reverse complement strand
ATGAGCGCTACGCTGAGGCAAAGACGTTCTCGGGCGCGGCCCTGTAAAGAGGCAATTTGTGTCCCACGGGCGCCGGTCTTGCTGAACGGCGCACTTCGCCGGACACTTTTCATTCGACAGTGCCGGCAAATTACTTTGGCCACGGAGGAACCATGGCAAGCGAGAAGCCACTGAAGCTAGGAGTGATAGGGGTTGGGGTAGGCGCTGCGGAGATGCTGCCCCCTATGGAACGGGCCGAGTACATCGACCTCTTCGCAGGGTGCGACGTCAACCCGAGCGTCCGTGAGCGGTTCAAGGAGCGCTACCCCAATGCCAGGGTCTACGCCTCCGCCGAGGAGATGGTCAAGGACCCGGACGTGGAGGCCGTCTGGATATCCACGCCGAACAAGTACCACGCGCCTATGACCATTCTGGCCGCCAAGCACGGCAAGCATGTGGTCGTGGAAAAGCCCATGGCCCTCAACCTGAAAGAGGCCGTGGAGATGGTGGAAACAGCAGAGAAGGAAGGCGTGAAGCTCGTCGCCGGTCACACCCAAAGCTTCATGCCGCACATCCGCCTGATGCGGCAGATCGTCCGCTCTGGCCAACTCGGTGCGCTGGGGGCCGTGAATGCGATCGCTTACACGGACTGGGTCATTCGGCCGCGCACGGCAGATGAATTGGACCCCGCGCAGGGCGGCGGCCTGGTTTACCGGCAGACACCGCACCAGATCGACAGCATTCGCTCCATCGGCGGGGGCAAGTTGAAGAACGTGCGGGGTACCTTCGGCCAATGGCTCAAGGGCCGCACCATCCCCGGCTACTACGCGGCCTTCATGGAGTTCGAGAACGGCGTCTCCTCGGTCGCCATCCACAACGGCTACGGCTACTTCGTGGCCTCCGAGCTAGTGCCCTGGGGAGATGCCCTCACACGCTACACGCCGCAGGAGCGGAACCAGATACGCAAGCAGATCGCGAGCGGAACACGTAAGGAAGACGAGGAAAAGCTGGCGCTGCGGATCGGCGGCGAAGCCGAAAACCGTATCTTCCGCCAGGAGCGGCATGACGAGGCCTGGAAGCCCAACGACCTAGGCATTGTCATCGTCTCATGCGAGCGCGGTGAGATACGCCAATCGGCCCACGGCATCTATGTCTACACTGACGAAGGCGTGAAAGAATACCTGATAGATGCCAACCCGCTGGGCCGAGACCAAGAGCTCCAGGAGCTCTACAACGCGGTGCGGCTGGGCAAGCCCGTCTACCACAGCGGGGCGTGGGGCATGGCGACGCTGGAGGTCGGCCTAGCGATCAACGAGTCGGCAAAGACCGGCAAGTGCATCGACCTGCACCACCAGATCGAGATGCCGGCGGAGTACGACACCGAATACAAGGTAACACCGCTGGGCGAGCAGATGGTGGAAGACACCATGTTCAAGGGGTAAGAGGTAATCGGTAAGCAGGCAGAGTGAGCCAAGGAGGAAGTCCATGACACTCGCAGTGTCCCACGGTGGTGGAGAGACAATTCGTTCGGCCAACACGCCAAGCACTGAAGTGCTTGTTGGCACGCTGGACGGCGTGGTCAGAATCGAGCGGAGCAGCAATGGGTGGGCCGTCACCCAACGGACTCTCCAGGGCCAACACGTGCATGCCCTGGCGCTGGAACCCGACAGCGGTGTCTGGTTCGCCGGGCTTTCCGGCGGCGGCATCCATGCCAGCCAGGATGACGGCCGGACTTGGGAGCGGCGGGATGTCGGCCTAACGGAGCACAACGTCTACAGCCTGTCCGTCGCCAAGGTGGACGGGAAGCCACGCCTCTTCGCCGGCACCGAGCCCGCCCACCTGTTCGTCAGCGACGACCTGGGCCTGACTTGGACCGAGAAGCCTGCCCTGCGCGGGATGGACATGAGCGCGTGGTCGTTCCCGGCGCCGCCACATGTCGCGCACCTCAAGCACATTAACTTTGCGCCGGGCAATCCCCACACCATCTTCTGCAGTATCGAGCAGGGCGGACTGTACAAGAGCACGGATGACGGCCAGACGTTCGTGGAAATTCCGGGCATGTACAACGACGTCCACCGCTGCATCATTGACCCGCGCAACGCGGACCGGATGTACGTGACCGGCGGCATGGGCCTGTGGATAACGACTGACGCCGGCAAGACTTGGACGAACGTGTTCTCGCGCGGAAGCGAGATCGGCGGCTACCCAGACCAGCTCGTCTTCAAGCCCAGCAACCCCGACTACATGCTCATTACGGCGGGGCAGAAGAGCCCCGGCACCTGGAAGGCCGAGACGGCCCAGACCCGCATTTCCCGCAGCCGCGATGGTGGCCTCACCTGGGAGGTCCTGCACGGCGGGCTCCAGGACAAGATGCCGCATAGCGTCGAGGCAATGACCCTGGAGGAGGCCGGCAGCACCGTCCAGGTCTTCGCCGCGACCACCGGCGGCGAGGTCCTCTGGACCGAGGACGCCGGCGAGACCTGGCACACCATTGCCAAGGATCTGGCGCCCATCACCAAGGGCGGCCATTACCGCGCCTTCGTGCCGAGCGCCTAGCAAGTTTGCAGTAATGATAGAGTCCGAACGGAGGGGCTTCCGCGAGCGGGAGCCCCTCTTCACACCCGAGACGAGAGACCTCCTACGCCGTCATGACCAAGGGCTCGATTTTGCCCTCAGTGATGTCCCGAATGCGCGCTTCGTCGATGCGCAATCCGAACATGT
>JBJKQC010000095.1:0-6255 GCA_046705745.1 Dehalococcoidia bacterium | reverse complement strand
CTGGACCGCACGTGCCCCCGTAAGATGGTTGTCTGGTGCGGGTTCATCGCGGCCGCCGGACTGGTCGGTCTGGGGCTAGCGAACGGCATCGCGACGTTCTATTTTTTCTTCGTACTAGTGGCCGTTGGCGCGTCGGGCGTGAGCCACGTCGTAACCTGGCCGGTGCTCATCGCTCGGTGGTTCAAGCGCAAGCGTGGGCTGGCCCTAGGACTTGCGGTGATGGGGCCGATCTTCGGCTCACCGTTCGTAATTCTCAATACGTCGCTGGTAGCGTCGTACGGCTGGCGGGCGGTGTTCATCGGCTACGGGGCGGTGATGCTGGTCGGCGTGACGCTCATAAGCGGCGTCGCGCGGGAGCGGCCGGAGCCCTACGGCCTGCGTCCGGACGGCGACCCACCGGAAGCAGGCGTGCCGGTGCAGCGTGTGAGCTCGACGGTCGCACGGCGGGCCGACGTAGGTGTGCCGTTGCGCCAGGTGTTGCGAATGAAGGAGTTCTGGCTGCTCACGTCTTATCTGGCGGGGATGTTCATCGTGAACTCGTCCTTCCAGGTGCATATGTTCCCGTACTTCGAGGAGGAGGCGGGGCTATCCGCCACGACCACGGGTGTCGTGCTGACAATGGTGTTCGTGATCAGCGGCGTGGGGCGTATCGGCAGCGGGTATTTGCTGGACAAAGTGGACTATCGCGTTGTGCTGAGTATCGTCGCGACAATGATGGGGGCGTCGGCGCTGTATTTGCAGGTGGCGCCTGTGCACTCAATCTGGACCGCGCTGCCATTCGCAGTGCTCTTTGGTGTGGGCTTCGGCAGCCTCATCCCCATGCGCGGGGCATTGAGCAGCATGATGTTTGGCACGCGGTCTATCGGTGCCGTGATAGGTCTGCTCCAAGGGGGCGCAGTAGGGGCGGGCGTGGTAGGGCCTATCTTCATGGGCGTAGTCTACGACCTCAACGGCAGCTACCGGCTGGCGGTGTGGGGACTGGTGGCGGTGAGCGCAGCAGTGCTTCCGCTGGCGCTATTCATGGCATCGCCGGAGAAGCTAGCGGAACGGTCACGGGCGATGACGAGCGCTGGATAGCGATTAGGAGCGAATGACCAGGGTCCAATGAAGCAAATCGCCGGTACGCCGCGTGAATGAGATTTATCCGATAACCGTCAGAAAGCCTCTCACGAGAGCCTCAGGGCCAACGGTTATCGGACAAATCAGTGGCTGCTCGCGGCGGACGGGAATTAACGGTCATCTTCTTTCCCTTCCTAATTGTTCGAGCAGCAAAGGCACGTGTGGAAACGCCAGCGTTCAGTCCTTCCTCCGGGCCATCCATCTCCGTGCAAGACGCGTGAGGGTACGCGACTGGAGATAGGGGTTTACTCACAGGGAGGCTGGCCCGTGTTTTGCTACCAGCAGAGTGGGCCTCAGCTGGACACCTACTACCGGTGACCGTGAGCGGCGGGGTTGGCCGCCCGCGCCTCAACCATTGTCCCGTGAAAAATACCCTCCCGAATCTTCGGCCGCGTCGGCCTCAGCCTTGGTCCGGTGAATCGTCCCGTCCGGATGCTGCGGAGGCGAGTAGATGGTGTAAAGCTGCAGCTTCTCGGTCTGCGACGTGTTCACGATGTTGTGCCGGGTGCCAGCGGGGATGACCACAGCCCAGTCGTCTTCGATGTCGTGCTCCTCGCCGTCCAATATTGCCTTGCCCTTGCCTTCCTCGATGCGGATGAACTGGTCAAGGTTCGGATGGACCTCCATACCGATCTCTTCGCCGGGCTGTAGGCACATCACCACCAACTGGCTGTGTCCCGCGGTGAACAGCACCTTGCGGAAGTACTCGTTGCTCTCCGTGGCCTTTTCTATGTCCGTAACGTAGCCTGCCATCCTGTCTCCTCCTTCCATGAATTGGCGCCGGAATGCACCTCTTCATTTCCAGGGTAGGCGACAAGCGGGAGGAGGGCCAGCCACCTTCGGGTTAGTTATGGGTGTGACGGGTGAGTTAGGCACAAGGGTGAGACGGCAAGGCCGCTCAACAATTGTTTGACCCGCAACCGGCCTCGGCCCCGCCTAGTCGAACACCGTCTGGGAGTAAACGCCAACGTCGATGAAGGCCTCGATGACGCTGGGACCGTCCCGGGAGAGGGCCCAGTCCAGGGCGGCGCGCAGGGCCTTCTCGTCTCGGACGGCGCGGACGGGCACGCCGAAGTAGTGTGACGGAGGCTCCACCTGCTCGCCCAGCAGCGCATCCGAGGAGCCGAAGTCCAGCCGTTCCTGCTTGACCTTCATCAGCCCCAGCCAGCCGTCATTGAGCACGATGATGGGCGCACGCAGACCCATGCGCCGCGCCATGGCCAGTTCGCCCGCCGTCATCTGAAAGCAGCCATCGCCAACGACGCCAACGACCGTACGCTCGGGGTGCACCAGCTTGGCGGCGTAGGCCGAGGGCATTCCATAGCCCATGGACGACCAACCGTTGGTGGCGACGGCGGCGTGAGGGAGGTCAGTCGACCACTGGGTAGCAATCTGGTGCGTGTGGGCGCCAACGTCATAGGCGAGGATGGCGTTGGCGGGCAGGCGCCGGCGCAAGACGTCCAGCACGTGGTAGGCCGCCATGCCGTGGCTTGGCGGCCGCAGGGCCTTGGCCAGTGTCGCACGATGGTCGTCCCACTCATGTGGGACCCAAGCGTTGGGGCAGGCAGGGATAGAAGCGAGCTCACGGAGCATGGCGTCCAGGTCGCCGGAGGCCTCGTAGTCCAGGCTGATCTTGGTGCCGGGCTGCACGGGCTCGGTGCTCAGGTGGACGACAGGCGTTTCGCCAACCCAGTCCTCATAGTCGATCTCTACGGGGTCGAAACCGATAGCGATGAAGAGGTCTGCCTTACGCAGCATCTTTGCGACGTCTGTGCGCCGGGCACGTCCCATGACCCCCAAGCAGCCGGGGTGGCTCTCCGGCAGGAAGCCCTTGGCGTGGAGCGTGGTCACGAAGGGGATGCGCTGGGTATCCAGGAATCGCAGCAGCGCATCACGGTCTCTGGCACGGGTGAACGTGAGGCCCGTCACCACCAGCGGACGCTGGGCGCGCCCTAAAAGGCGCTGCACGGCCTGCCCCACGCCCGCAGGCGGCAGAGGCGCGGGAATGCCCGCAGGTATATCGATGGGCTGTTCGGTGGCCTCCGCCGTGCCCACGTCCTCGGGAAAGTCCAGGTGTACAGGGCCTGGCGGCTCGCTGGTGGCAATGGCGAAGGCCTGGGCCAGGGTCTCTGCGACGTGGCCCTCCTCCAGCATGAAGCTTGCTTTGGTCAATGGAGCGAAGAGCGCCTGGTGGTCGATGAGCATCTGTGTGCGGCGCCTGAGCTGGTGACGGTCGTAGTTGCAGGTAATGGCGATAACGGGCGAGCGGTCCAGCCATGCGCCGCCAACGCCGGTGGCGAGGTTGGTGGCGCCGGGGCCGACAGTGGAGACGCAGACGCCCGGAACGCCGGTCAAGCGGCCGACGGCCTCCGCCATGAAGCCGGCGGAGGTCTCGCTGGCGGTGAGAACGTAGCGGACGCTGCGGCTATTCCGGATGGCCTCAATGAGCGGCAGGACAGGGCCGCTGGGCACGCCGAACACCCAGCGCACGCCAGCCTGCTCCAGCATCTTCACGACGAGCTCGACGTTGTTCACGCCGTTGCCTGGTACCCCACTCGAGTCGTGTCCGTTACTCGGGTGGAAGCGTCGAGGATTTCCAGCAAGACGAGGTCCCCGGCTGCGTCGTAGTCCAGAATCACACCAGGCTTATCCTCATCGCTTTTCGCGATGGGCACGTCTTTCAGGGTGGCGGTCAGCGTGTTCGTCGCCCGGTCATACATCACTTTCATAGCCGACCTTCCCAGTACTTCCTGATCTTGCTGGTCTTGTAGACCGTGATGACCTCGGCCGGAACTCGGTCGACATCCACTATGACGCGCAGCAAGTACATCATACCAGTGAGTGCATCACGGACCTGTGACTGGGCGACACCCTCCCAGACCCCTCGCTTATCAGTTGTCCCGGTCCCTTAAGGACATTCACGACCTCCGGCCTTGACATACCTCGGCGCCTCATCTGGAAAGCCGCGTGTCCTGTAATGACGAAGCCATTTATTGCCCCAGGCCGGTCCGCGCTGTCGCCTAAGTCCCTATTTGGACGGGGTCGACGGCTTGCTGAAGGGTGCGGATGATAGACATGGCGGTGAGCTTTCCCGTCTTGGGGTTCTCCCCAGGGATGTTCTCCAGATGCAGGCGCATGAGGCCGAACTCGCCCTCAACCTCGATGTCGTGACAGTTCCGCTGGAGGCCAGGGACAGCGACCATCTTGACGGTGGTGCGGTCGGGGCCGATGCCAGCGAAGCTGACGGCGGCGGAAACGTTCAGGTTGTTGGGGAAGCCCTTGCAGGCTTCCCTCGCGGTGCCCGAGAAGATCTCCTGCTCTTCAGTCAGGGACCACAGGTCGATGCCGTGCTCGACCACATATGGCGCGCCGTCCAGGGCCGCCGGTGGCTTGCGCGAGGCGAGGGTCACGTGGTCGATGTGGCCCACAGACGCGGACTTGATGCCGTCCAGGCCGATGATGGCGCCGGAGGGCATGAGCAGGCGGCAGCCGGTCTGGCGGGAGCGGTCCATAATCTCCGGGTGGGAGACGAGGGCGCCGATACTGATGACCATGAGGGCCTTGCCCGCGCCGAAAGCCACTTCCGCCAACTCCGGGACCACATGACCGCCGGCAGCCTCCACGATCATGTCCGACTGCTCGATGAGCTCGCCGAGGCTAAGCAATGGCCGCCGGTTGTGTAGGGTTGCCAGGAAGGATCTGGCCTTCGACTCCGTCCGGCTGTGGACGCCAGCGACCTCCATCTCTAGCCGGCCGTCATCCGCCGCCTTCAATATCTCCTGGCCGATGGCGCCGCAGCCAACGATTCCGATGGACTTGATGGTCATGAACACGCCTCCCCGAGCGCCAGAACCTGCTCACCCCGGCATCAGCGATGCGAGTGCCCGTTACCCATCAAGACCCCGGGAACACGCTCCTTGTCTGCACGACGCCTTGCCTGGCGAAGGTCCCTGGATTCCGGCTTTCGCCGGAATCACGAAGTTTCCCTACTGTTTGTTGCCGGCCTCCAGCCAGCCGATGTAGTCCGCCATCGCCGATTCTAGCGTGTACTTGGGCTTGTAGCCGAGCTCACTGGAAATCCGCGAGATATCCATGTAAGCATTCTCACGGTATCGCGGACCTTTGCCTTTCTCCATCGGGATGTTGGCATTGGGTTTGACCTTCAGGACGGCATCGCGGAGCTGGCCATTGGTGGCCGGCTGGCCAGCGGTGACGTTGTAGACCTTGTGCTGCAGCTTGTCGGCAAGGTGCACCGCGCGGATACCCTGCGCACAGTCCTTGACGTAGCAGAGGTCGTTGGGGTCGTCGGTGAAGGGAACTCCACCACGTGAGTAATCCGGCTCCGTACCCTTGACGGCCGCGTGGGCCACTCGGCTGGGGAGGTTGGCCATGGAGTGGTAGAGCGGCCCCCAGATGCCGCCGATGCGGAGGTTGATGACCTCGAGGCCAGTGCGCTGCGCGTAGTGGCCAGCGAGGATTTCCCACGCCTTCTTGAAGGTCTCCGTCGGGTTACTGGACTCCATGGGCAAGCGGTCGGTCTCGCGGAAGGGGCCAGCGGGCAGGTTCGCGTAGACGGCGACGGAGCTGGCGAGGCTGAGGCGCTTGACGCCAGACTCGCGGGCGGCTTCCAGCACGCCGATGAGGCCGTCCATGTTCACGTGGAAGTCTTCGGCCGGCGTGAGCGCGCCGAGCCCGGGGACGGCCAAGTGGAGGATGGTGTCCACGTTGTGCTTCTTAGCCAGATCCCTGATGACCCCGTCCTGGGAAACGTCGGCCTTCTCGATCTTGACGCGCTTGTTGTACTCGTCCTTGATGAAGCTAGGCTCACGCCAGGTCTGGTACCAGGTGATGACGACGTCCTCGCCGGCATCGACAAGTGCCTTGGCCGTGTGCAGGCCAATGAAGCCCATACCGCCAGTGATCAGCGTGGTCACTGCGCACCTCCGCTAATGTAATTGGAGCGCTCCAAGCAGCGGGAGCGGCGTGAAGGGTAGCGCATCGGGGCGAGATACGCCAGCGGAAAAGAAATGGCAGGATTTCTGTTATTCCCATATTCCCAAAACGTGGAACATAATTGGTTTTTGGAGGCATGCGATGTCGTACGCATGGCAACTAGACGAAGAACACGTGCTGCAG
>JBJKQC010000094.1:0-3735 GCA_046705745.1 Dehalococcoidia bacterium | reverse complement strand
GCGCCGCTCCCGTCATCGCCGAGATCGCGAAAGCCGCTGGCGCCCTGACCATCGCCGCTGTCACCAAGCCCTTCTACTTTGAGGGCCGCCGGCGGATGAGGCAGGCGGATGAGGGCATTGAGCGGCTGCGCCAGCACGTGGACACCCTCATCATCATTCCAAATGACCGCCTCTCCGAAGTCTCCGACGAGGCCATGACCGCCGAGAACGCTTTCAGGCTCGCGGACGACGTTCTCCGTCAGGGCGTCCAGTCCATTGCCGAGCTCATCACGGTCCCAGGCGAGATCAACCTCGACTTCGCTGACGTGAAGACGGTCATGCAGGGTGCCGGCCCGGCCTGGATGGCCATAGGCTATGGACGCGGAGAGGACCGGGCTGTGGCCGCCGCCAAGGCAGCCATGGCCAGCCCCCTGCTGGACATCCCTGTGGCGGGTGCTACGCGCGTCCTGCTCAACATCGCGGGTGGGCCGGATCTCAAACTCCGCGAGGTACACCACGCGGCGGAGTACGTTGCTGGCATGGTGGACCCTGGTGCCAACATCATCTTCGGCATGGTCACCGATGCCCGCATGGAAGACGAGGTCCGCATTACCGTCATTGCCACCGGCCTGCGTAACAACGAGGAGATGTTCAACGAGGCGATCGCTGGACTGGTAGAGGCCTCGAACGAAATAGAGGCCGCAGAGCCGCCCACCGCGCAGCAGGAAGAGCCCAGCGTCGAGATGCCCGGCTTCCTCCGCCGCCTCGGCTTCGGCCGCCGCAAGCCGAACAAAGACTGAGGGCCTGTCCGGGACCGTTCGCCCTGTCGAAGCCTGCTGTAAGCCTAGCTCGCGAAGATCGGGGTGAAACCGTGGCCCTGCTTCAAGGTCGTCCGCCAGATATAGGTTTGGGCGCGCAGCGTCCAATTGACGATTAGGACAGGCTCCGGCCTGCTCTCGACCTCCTTCGCCTACTGTCAGTTCGCGTTTCACATGCCTCGGCCCTCCCACAGTCCCACTAACCAAAGAGGCGGCATGCCGACCCGTCACCGTCCCTGAAGCCTAATCCTATCGATTCACTCCGCCATAGCTGATTTTCCCTAGCGCGTGCTCGCACCCGCCCAGACAATCCTGAGAGATTTCTAAGAATTCCGTCTGAGGGCGTCAGCGGTCGCATTGACGACGGCGCGGTCTGCACTGCGGCCGTGTCCGCCAGCCCGCCCTCGAATAGGAGGCGCGCCATGTCCCCATCCCCAGTCCGCATCCGTGTCATCGGCAGCCCCGGCTCCGGCAAGACCACCATCGCCCAGGCCATCGCGCGCACCACCGGCATCCCACACCTCTCCCTGGATGACATTCGCGGACCGCTCAAGGCTCTCCCGTCGCCCCAGCAGCGCAGGGAGCGGCAACGGACGGAGTTGTTCGAGTTCCTGGGAGCGCACGAGCAGTGGGTCATCGACGGTAATCAGTTCGATTGGGCGCGGGAAAGCGTAGACCGAGCGGACTACGGCATTGTCGTGTCCCACTCGCTTCCTATCCGCGCCTGGCGCTGCTTTCGCCGCTGGCAGCGCGAGCTAAGGTACCCGTCCCACGATTCCCTGTGGAATCAGCTTGCAATGCAGACGTACGTGGCACTTTGGGATTGGAAATGGCTTTCCCCGCTCCTTGTCGACTGCGACAGCCTGGGTCTCCCGGTAACCCTGTGCCGGTCTGAGAATGATGTGCGGCGCGTGCTGACGTGGTTTCCCGGCGCGCTCGCCCAGTACCAGGCGCACGTGGCGGCGTCGCTGGAAAAAGATGCTCCTCCGGTCCCGGGGATGCAGCGCCGGAGGAGTGAATGAAGAGATCGGAGGAAAAGATGTCGCCCAAACGGACCAATGGCATCGTTAATCCTATTCCAAGGCGGTCGGCGGAACACCACGGCCACAGAGAGCAAGGCCAGAAGGACAGTGGCGAATTGGTACACTCACTTGACCAACGCACCGAGGATCTGCTCCGGGAGCTCCTTGACCCTTGTCATGTGGCCCGTCTGGAGCAGTACCGGTTCCGCGGCAGTTCCAACCGCGTCTACTTGGTTCCCATTGACGAGCGTACCGGCGGCTTCGTCATCGTGAAGCTCCCAGCCCATCATCTCCCGTTCTTTAAACGGTGGGTCAAGTCCCGGTTAAGGGACCTTCTCTACGGAGAGCGCGGCGTCTACCTTCCCTCCGAGGACTTTACTCGGGAAGAGGTCGAGCGGTACCGCGAGTGGCACTGTGAGGGCGTCCGCATTCCACGGCTCATCGAGACCTCGCTGCCGGGTGTGCGGGTCATCGAGGGCTTGCCGTACCCCACCTTCTTCACCATCCTCAGCGACGCCGGCACCTCGGACGAGGCGAAGCTCCAGGTGCTTGCCTTCGTCACGGCCTCCCTCTCCCAGCAGCACACGAATGCCCTGGTCAAGAGCAAGAAAAGCCTGGTGCACCGCGACCCTGGCCCTTGGAACATGCTGGTTGATCGAGAGCGGTCGGAAGTCTACTGGTACGACCTGGAGTTCCCGGCCGAGTACCCCGGCGCTAGCCTGGACATGCTGTTGGTGCGTGCCCTCCGCATCTTCATCTTCGGCGTGCTGGACCACCTGGAGCACCGGCTGGAGGAGGTCGTCGCCGTCGTGGTCAAGCAGTACGAGCTGGAGCCGGTCCTTTGGGCCCTGCTCCGGGACCTGCGCAACCCCTGGCGGGCTCCCGTGCTCAAGGCGCTGCAGTTCCTGGGGATATACCGCAACGGCTACGGTCGGCGCCAGCGGATCGCCCGGGAGCTGGAAAGACTCCTCCGCCAGCAGGCTCCCGCCGCCGGGGAATCGTATGGGGATCTGTAGGAGCGAGTCGCAGGCCCGTCTGGCCTCCTTCTCACCCCGGTATTTGCTTTGTCCGTCTCAGACCAACCCTTGTCCTCGCGCTGCACGGTGATTGCCTTGTCCGGTCTCAGGCCTTCGCCCGCTCCCTAGCGCTCCAATGCTTTGCCCCCACCCATGCCCTGTCCGGCATTCGCCTTGCTCCCCGCCGCCCTCGCCCTTCTCGCCTCTTACTTCTTACTTCTCACAATTCATACTAGTCCATTGGTCAGCGACGAAAAGCAGCTATTCTTACGTGGAGAGGGTAAGAATTACGGTTATCTCAGGCCTGTCACCTGCCGATACTGACAATCGCTCGTGAGCGGTTAGGGGGAGCCGCGACGACGGGCCACACATTCCATCCATCCGAGGTGGCATTATGTCGCGCACCCAGCGTATTTCAGCGGCGTCGCTGTTTATCCTTCTCGCCGCCCTCGCCGGCTTCCTCGCGTTCACCCACGTCAGCCGCGCCGCCAACGCTGCCGTCTACGACGACTCCCTTCACTGGGACAACTGGAGCTGGGGATCGACCATCGATCCCAACGTCACCAGCCCCGTGTACCAGGGCAGCGACTCCCTCGGCGTGACCTACAACCAGGCCTGGGCCGGTCTACTGCTCCACAACAGCGGCTTCGACACTTCGCCCTACTCGGCACTTCAGTTCGCCGTCCACGGCCAGAGCAGCCTGCCCAATATCGCCGTCTCGGTCTATGACGCGTCCGGCAACGAGCTTCGGAAGGTGTCCGCTAGCTCCTATGCCAGCGACGCGGGCAATGGCTGGCAGCTCGTCACCATTCCCCTGAATGATCTGGGCGCATCCAACACCACCATCACCGCCGTCCAGGTCCAGGACGCCTCCGGCGGTGCCCAGTCCACCTTCTACAT
>JBJKQC010000093.1:0-4125 GCA_046705745.1 Dehalococcoidia bacterium | reverse complement strand
GGGTTCGGCACGGCGGCGATGGTGGCGGTCGGGTGCCAGATAGCGCGGCAGTGCCACCTCAATACCTGCCCGGTAGGCGTTGCCACCCAGGACGAGGAGCTGCGGAAGAAGTTCTGGGGTACCCCGGAAATGATAGTCCGCTACATGTTCTTCGTTGCGGACGAGTTCCGGGAACTGATGGCCGAGTTGGGCTTCCGGACGGTCGAAGAGATGATCGGCCGCTCTGACCTGCTGGAACAAGTGGAGCTGGAGGGGCACCCGAAGGCAAACACGCTGGACCTGTCCAGGGTGATCGCGGTGCCAGACCCCTCGGCCAAGCTCCCGCGGCGGCGTATGCAACTGCGGAATGACCGCGAGAACGATGTATTGCTGGATGACGAGCTTCTACCCCTGGTCATGCCGGCGATCGAGAAAAAGATGCCGGTGAAGCTGGACCGGGAGGTCCGAAATGTGCACCGGACCGTGGGAGCTCGGATCGCCGGGGAGATCGCCAGAGTCCATGGTGACGAGGGCCTGCCGGAGCACAGCATCCAGCTACGCCTCCGTGGCTCCGCGGGGCAAAGCTTTGGCGCGTTCCTCGTGGACGGCATGCACATCCTCCTTGAAGGAGAAGCCAACGACTACGTGGGCAAAGGCATGCATGGTGGAGAGCTTGTGCTTCGCCCGCCGGAGGACGCGCTCTTTTACGCCCACGACAATGTCATCATGGGCAACACGGTGCTGTATGGCGCCACAGGCGGCCGCCTGTTTGCGGCGGGCAGGGCGGGAGAGCGCTTCGCCGTACGCAACTCCGGCGCCTGGGCGGTAATCGAGGGCGCAGGCGACCACGCATGCGAGTATATGACCGGCGGAGTGGTGGTCGTGCTGGGCCCCACCGGGCGCAACTTTGGCGCGGGGATGTCCGGGGGCGTGGCCTTCGTTCTTGATCTGAACGACGAGATCGCGGC
Organism: Dehalococcoidia bacterium; assembly: GCA_046705745.1. Classification (GTDB taxonomy): domain Bacteria; phylum Chloroflexota; class Dehalococcoidia; order Lucifugimonadales; family Australimonadaceae; genus JBJKQC01. The sequence continues at coordinate 3,178 of JBJKQC010000093.1, read as the reverse complement.
CAACATTAACCCCGAAATGGTGGGCATTTCGGAAGTCGATGACGAAGAAGACGAAGACCTGCTCCACGCGCTGGTCACGCGCCACCACGAGCTGACGCACAGCGTGCGCGCCGAGGACGTGCTGGAGAACTGGCGGACCTACCTGCCCAAGTGCAAGAAAATATCGCCTCTGCCGCACGTCGCACCGCCGCCGCCACGGGAGCAGCAGCGCGCACGGCGCAACTCACTGTTGGCGGGAAGCCAACGTCGCGTTGCCAAAACGTGAGGCGTCCTTTCAGGTGCCGTCCGCTTGGCTCTGCATTGCTTGCTGGGGCTTCGTTACCGGCCAAACCGCCATTTATATCGTTTGACACGGACGCGGATGCAGCTTATGCTTGACGATGTCCGATACTGGCGTTGACGGGGAATAGTAGGCCATCAGGCGGGGTCCCAGAGAGCCGGGAGTGGTGTGAACCGGCACCTGCGCGATAGCGGAATGGTCCCCTGAGCCGCGGCCCGAAATGCCCTCACGTTTGCGTTCTCACAAATGAGGATGGGGTGAGGCCGCAGAGTAGGCGTCGCCGGGTCGTCCCGATACAGGCGTACGGCGTAATCCCTGCAGTGGGCCGCGCCGGAAACGAGGCCGTTCCTACCTGGGGTGCCGCACCTCGAGCACGGACGGTGAAAAAGGGTGGCACCGTGGAGAGCCCCGCCCCTTTTGGGAGGCGGGGCTTTTTCTTTTGCGCTGCAAAGTGAGGAAAGCGATGGCCAAACGACGAGTGCTGACTGGCGACCGACCAACCGGACGCCTGCATCTTGGCCACTACGTCGGTTCTCTGGAACAGCGATTGAAGCTTCAGGACGCTTACGATTGTTACTTTTTGATCGCTGACTATCAGGCGCTGGGGGACCACCTGGAGGACATCGATGGCATCCGTGATTCGGTAATGCAAGTCGGCCTTGACTGGCTGGCCGTGGGGCTGGACCCTGAACGCAGCACGTTCGTCGTCCAAAGCTACGTTCCAGAGCACGCGGAGCTGGCCATGCTGTTAAGCATGCTCACACCGCTGGGAATGTTGGAACGAAATCCGACGCTCAAGGCGGAGCGGGGGCTGGCGCATGTGAAAGGGGCGTCGGTGGGCTTTTTCACGTACCCGGTCAGCCAAGTCGCAGACATCCTGCTGTACAAAGCCGAGGCCGTACCGGTGGGCGAAGACCAGGTCCCGCATATCGAGATGACTAGGGAGATCTCTCGGCGCTTCAACCGTCACTACGGCCAGGTTTTCCCAGAGCCTGAGGCGCTGGTAGGGCGGACGCCCCGCCTGCCTGGTACGGACAACCGCAAGATGAGCAAGAGTCTTGGCAATGCCATTTACCTCTCCGACGATGCCGCGACTGTCACGCGCAAGGTCATTGGCATGTACACAGACCCCACTCGTCTGAGGGCCACGGACCCTGGCCATGTCGAGGGTAATCCAGTGTTCGCTCTGCATGACGCCTTCAACCCAGATGTGTCGGAAGTCGATGACCTGAAGGCCCGCTATCGGGCTGGCCGAGTTGGAGATGTGGAGGTGAAGCGCCGCCTGGCGGAGGCGCTCAACGCTTTCCTCGACCCTATCCGCGAAAGGCGGGCGCGTCTGGCAACGGACATGACTTACGTGCGAGATGTCCTGTCGGAGGGGTCCGCGCGGGCGCAGGCCGTCGCGCAACGGACTGTCGAACAGGTCAGGGAGGCCATGGGCATCTTGTATTTCGAGGGGAGAAGGAGACGGGGATATGTATTACCCAGCGCTGGATGAGTTCCGCCGGCTGGCTGCCAGCGGCCGTGGGAACCTGATCCCCGTCTATCGGGAGGTTGTCGCGGACCTTGAGACCCCGGTCTCGGCGTTCCTGAAGGTCGCGCGGGGGCCCTACTCATTCCTGCTGGAGAGCGTGGAGGGCGGCGAGCGGCTGGCCCGCTACACGTTCATGGGGACAGAGCCCTACCGCGTGCTCCGATGCGGGCCTGGACAGCCCGACGGGCCCGGTGACCCGTTGGTACCCGTCCAGCAGGAGCTGGCCCGCTTCCAGCCGGTTCACGTCGGGGGCCTGCCGCGGTTCCTGGGCGGAGCGGTCGGCTACCTCGCGTACGAGTGCGTCCACTACTTCGAGCCGCGCGTGCCGGTGCCGCCCGTCGACCCGCACGGGTTGCCGGAGGCAGTGTTCCTCTTCACGGACGCGCTTCTGGTGTTCGACCACGTCAAGCACAAGATCCAGATCGTGGCGCACGCCCATGTGAATGGCGATGCAGACGCGGCATACCGCAAGGCGGTGGAGCGCATCGAGACGCTGGCAGGCCGGCTGTCGCAGCCGCTGGCGCCCCGAGCGACGATAGACGGGAGCGCGCGTGCCGGGACAGCGGCCAAGGGGCTCCGTTCCAACAAATCGCCCGATGAGGAATACCACTACATGGTCAATCGGGCGCGCCAGTACATCATCGCCGGCGACATCATCCAGGTGGTGCCGTCCCAGCGCCTGGAGGTGGACGTCCACGCGGAGCCGTTCGACATCTACCGGGCGCTGCGCGTCCTCAACCCGTCGCCCTACATGTACTTCCTTCACCTGGACGACTTCGACATCGTCGGCGCCTCTCCTGAGCTGCTGGTCCGCGTGGAAGACCGCATCGTGGACAGGCACCCCATAGCGGGGACGAGGCCGCGCGGCGCCGACGACATTGCGGAAGCGGCGATGGAGGCTGAGCTGCGGGCCGACGAAAAGGAGCGGGCGGAGCACGTGATGCTGCTCGACCTCGGCCGGAACGACGTGGGCCGGGTGAGCAAGCCTGGGACCGTTCAGGTGACGCAGATGATGGACGTGGAGGGCTTTTCCCACGTCATGCACCTGGTATCCCACGTCCAGGGGGAGCTGAAGCCGGAGCTGACCGCGTATGACGCGCTGCGGGCATGTTTTCCGGCCGGGACGGTGTCGGGAGCGCCGAAGGTGAGGGCAATGGAAATCATCGCCGAGCTGGAGGGCGAGCGCCGCGGCTCCTACGCCGGCGCCGTCGGCTACTTTAGCTTCTCCGGCAATATGGACACGGCCATCGCCATTCGGACCATGGTGGTGAAGAACGGAGTCGCATACCTGCAGGCCGGCGGCGGCGTTGTTTACGACAGCGACCCGGAGAAAGAGCGGCTGGAGTCGTTGCAGAAAGCCGGCG